>JAHFER010000057.1 GCA_023248365.1 Nitrospirota bacterium | reverse complement strand
ACAACTGCATCACCAATTCTCCACAAATAGACAGGGGCATCAGGGTCAGTAACATCAAGGGCATAATATGAACTCCCTCCCCTTCTCTCTCCAAAAACCAATATTACCTTATCACCTTCACCCGCTGATATAACTCCATTACCATTTGCATCGTTAATATATAATTTAGGGGATGAATCTACAAAAAAGGGATGAGTTGTCCCGCTTGTAAGATTTTTCAGATTTCCAAGCATGTCAGGCGGAATGAATCCCCATAATTCCTCACCTGTACTGTCTTCAAAGGCATGCATCATGCCGTCATTAGCACCAACAAAACTTACAGACCTGGATGTAGAATAATGTACTACATATGGCCTTGAGTGAAGTATGTCACCTAAAATCCAGTCTCTCATTGCATCAGGTGTTCCGCTATAGGCGTCATACCCGTGTATGAAATTTATAAGGCTGTCTTTCTCTGTGTCATTTGCCAGATTAACCATGCCAAATGTTAAGGCCGCATTTGTTGTTTTAAATGCATTGGAGGCATTTGTAAGAGAAGTAGATGTGCCAAGATATGTATAGATATTACGGGCTGTGCTCCTTGCAAGCAGAACCTCGCCTACACCGCCCTCTTCTACCATGCCGCCGTCAGCACCGCTTGACCAGTATGATACTGAGGTTTCAAGGAAGTCTCCGTTACTGTCAAGGGCAGGCGTGCTATTTTTATCTATAACAATGCCATTGTTAAGGTCGAGGCCATATTTTTTGAGATTACCCGTCCAGAACGGAGCAACAGAAGGCTTAAAGAAACCTATATAAACCCTGTCTCCGCTGAATGTCTTATTTTCAGGACTTACAGGGACCACAGGGGCAACAAAGGATGTATTATCCTGTATTATAGCCCCAATAATCTGTGTAAATGCCTGATTAAGACTCTGGGTGTTATAGGCAGAAAAATAAGTGCCTCCTCCGTTAGCAGCGGTCTCAGTAAGAAGCAAGGTAGCGCCATCATCCGATGAAGGAAGTCCAAATCCAACGGTATATGTAATTACATTCTGGGTTCCGTTAAGGCTTGAGCTCATATCATTATCATGCAGATATTTTGCCACATCGTCAAGATAATCGGAACCGTACGAATCATAACTCTTTCTGGGATCTTTGTTGGGTTCAAAGCCGTCACCATCACAATCACCCTGATTACACAGAGTTTTTAATATCGGGTGTACGTCCTGAGTGGACATGCCGTCGGTCATTATAATGATATAATTTTTCTGACAGGAATACTGCATAGGAGATGTGTAATTTGTACCGGTGTTAAAATAGCTTGATTGTCCGCTGTAATATCGCATGGACTCATACAGTGTTTCAGCAAGAGGGGTCCATGTACTGGCACTGATACCATTTATCGCATTTATAAGATCCTGCCGGTTTGTTCCAACTGTCATATCCAGTATGGGGCGTGACAGATGCCCTCCTTCAGATGTGTTAAAAATCATAAGACCGAAGTTTACTGAATCCGTTGTGCTTACAAGGTCTGTAACAACACGTTTGGCTATATCAATCTTTGGAGTTGATGGATCAACACCACCGGTATTACTAAAAAGGAAGTTTATATAATTACCACTCGCAAATGTTCCTCCCGTGGTCTTGCAATACCCTGAAGTTGTGAGAACTCCGGTATACAGCCCCTGTGTATTGAACGTGTTATACGCCGAATTACAATGCGAATGAACATTTGCTATAGTAGTATAAGATTGCCATACCTGTTCACTGCTTCGCCATCTATAGACCTTTGTTTTATCACAGGCGCCGCCGCATACATTGGCAACAGTATATGCTGTAGCTGGAACATAACCTATTGCACTGGTTATTTCATCGTTCATGCTGCCGGAGTTATCAAAAATTATAAGTATATTAGGTTTTATCTGAGTGGTGGTTAGTCCATATATCTCAGTATCATCTGCATAGGTTATTGCGGCAGGTATAATCAATAACATAATGCAAATTGATAATATCTTTTTTATCATTTTATTTACCCCCTTAATTTCAACACCTATTACTCATCACCATTTTATGACTTAGGTAAAATCTTCGCCACACTTTCTTCCTGCTTACTTTGAGTTCCGGCCTGTGAAGTTCCTGTAGCCTGAATAACAAAGTAATTTGACTGAGAATCTTTAGCGCTGAATCCATAACCCGGAGGAGGATTACCAGAGGTAACATACGTAATTGTGCCGCTGGCATTGGTTCCATTTGCTGAAAGGTCCCGTGCCGCAACAGTAGTATGGGCATTGTCAGGGAAGTTTAATGTAGTTTTTGTAACAAAATAATAACCATCCCCTTTGATGTACTCTATCGCACCTTCTGCTGCATAGAATGCCTCTTTATCACTCTTATACCTTGCTGAACTTGTCAGTTCGGTAGTTGAATTAAACAATGCATAGATTCCTATAGTGGTCAGCAGTGCTAAAAAAATCATAGCAATAACTAATGCAGTGCCATCCTGATTTTTTATTCTATTCATATTATTTTCCTCACAATCTTATATTCTTCACAGGGACTATAGTTACCAGCTCCCTTGGTATCTGCTGTCCGCCTGATCTGGCCACGGCTTTTGTTGTTGCTGCTATGAGATCTATCCTTATACGTCTTATATCAGAAAGAGTTCCCGGAGTACTTGTTTCAGCGCCGTTACTAAGGATATATGAAAGCTGAAAATTATTAACCCCGTCCACTATAACAGATTGCGATAACCCGTCATTTCTTATAAGTTCTCTCCTGCCGGTCACGCCATTAACAGAAGCACTATAACTTACGGTGTTAAAAGCCTTTACAGCAAAATCTCCTGTATCTATGCCCTGAGGAGTAGGGTCAATATTTAATGACAATATATTAGTACCCGTATTAATGGCAGTTATAACATAACCGCCTATCAGATTATTGTTATATTTGCTTATAATGTTTACGGGATCGCCGACTACAAAGTCTGTAACGGAATTTACCTGTATTTGATTGCCAGGCTGAGTAACTGTGCCTGCTCTTAAGTAAGTAACCGGGCCCCGGCTGAAATTAATACTTATACTATCCGGGTCTGCTGCATTCCCAAATGTGCCATTTTGCGCTAAGGCAATTGGATTGGTTCCCCTTGGAACTCCAAATCCTGCCAATCTTATATCACGTTCAAGTAATTCAAGGGATGCCCTGATGTCTCTCTGAGTTATTGAGACATCCCTTTGGGCCTCAAATGTCCGAAACTGGCTGATAAAGAGATTGTACAGGGAGGTAAGGATAATGCTTAGAATCGCAACGGCTACAAGAATTTCTATAAGGGTAAACCCTTTCTGTCCATTACTGTTACTGTTCACTTCACGCCCCCTTCAATATACGTGTAAAAATACGCGAAGTACGAGTCACACCGGATATTGGCTCAACCCATGTTACTGTAAATGTGAGGGTACTCGTGCCCTTGACGGGCGAATTATCTGATACTGCATAACTTCTGTTATAAGTAATACCCTGAAGTATAATGTTTCCGTCATTATGAACCCCTGAACTTAATGCTGAAGATGCTGTATCAAGGGCCTTTATTTCCTCAAGCCTCTGTTGAGCTACAGCGCTGGCAGCGCTAAACTTAAAACCGCTCACATTCCCCTTGATAGCAGCAATGTGTAGTCCTGCTAAGCCAAGAAGTCCTACTGATAAAATAGCAAGGGCAATAAGAAGTTCAAGGAGGGTAAAACCTTTTTGATTTGATACGGATTTCATTGCACAGCCTCCATCGGGAATTTTAATAATGTCCTTTAAAAGAACATATGTGCAATGAAAGTGCCAGCATGTAATTGATTGATAATTAAGGATTTTTGTTTTTGGAATAGAGGCTATTTTATGGAATGGATTACATGGGTATGAAGTCTTTTACACAATGTTTCAGTCTAAGCGCCAGGTACCGCGCAGTAATTTAATCCCGGAAACATCTTCAAATAGTTCCACTGTTATTGTCCTTTTAATCCTTCCGGACATTCCTGTACTGGTAATGGCACATAGCGCACCGGGTGTAGATGGGGCATAAACGGTTAGTGTATAATTATCTTTTGAATATGTGATATCCGGAGTCTGTTTTGTTCCTGTATATTGGCTAATCCCTTCTTCGTTAAAGAATGATGTGTTGTTAATCCTGCGTCTCCTGAAGAAATCTGCGGGAGTACCGGTGAATTGAGCCGGATAATAGAACCAGTAAAGGGTTTGCTCTGTCGCAGAATCAGCATTGTAGAATGCCCTGGCATCTGCTTCAATACTCTTTGATAAGACCGCCTCTGAATATGCGGTGTAAAGAGATGAAGTTCCGATTATTGTGAGGAGAAGAAGAAATAGAAGTGTGACGAGCATCGCGGCTCCGCTGCGGTCATAGATAATTTCTAAGTGCGACAGAAGATTTTGCACCTGACCTCCAATAGCCGCTGTTTTCCTCAGAATATACATCTGTCCTGAAGCTTTCCACAGTAAGAATAATATCAATCCTGCATATATCTGACGAGCTTACCGGCGTGTTATTAAATTTATCTTTATATGAGAATATCAGCCCCTCAGAAGGAATATTATCAGCAATAGATTCCCATACGCCTCTGTCTATCTTTCTCTGTAATTCTTTCCTTGAGCCGCTATATCTGTAATAGATGGTATTTATAAGATCAATCCTGCTTCCTTCCGGGAATGCCTCATTAATGCCTGAGGTAAGGGTTATGGCATTATTAGTTCCATTTTCAGAAAGTGTATGCTCTTCGCACCTGTGTGTAGTTATGGTGTCGCATATCACAATGACATCATTTTTTTTAAAAGACCGTCCTGTACTATCCTGTACCCGAAGAATATTTTGATCAGGGATTGCCGCAGAGGCCATTGATGAGGTAATATCCCTTAGGTTTGTTCTGAACTCAAGTTCATCCTTTTTAAATTTGGTTATTCCACTGATTTGAGAGGGTAAACCATATCCTGTTAACATAAGCTCACGGCTTAAGATATTCAAAACATTTCTTGACGTTTGAAGCATTTCCGTATCCGCCTCCTGCACTGCATATATATGGTGTTCTGCTATAAAGAATCTGCTGAAGGTAAGGGTGGCAAAGATAAATATCGCCATTGTTATGAGAAGTTCTATGAGAGTATATCCCCTACTCATCTCTATTAAACCTCAATGTTGTAAGTACAATCTGCCTGATCCTGTCCCCTTCATTCCATGATGAAGTAACATCAATAGTAGAGAGTCCCTGTTCAGGCACATCCCTTCTTACAGACCATTCACACTTTACAGATGATCCTGACAGATTGGCACAAGTATCACTTGTGCTTTCCGGGATAGCAGAACTCCGGAGAAGTTCCATCTGTGCCTTTGCAGCCTGAACAGCAGTAAATGAATTATTTCCGTTTGCAATAGCCTTTTTACCAACGATGAGCATACCTGCAATACTCAATGAACATACAGTAAATATAGTAAGGCTAAAAAGGACTTCCAGAAGTGTGAAGCCCTTTTCATTCATCCCCATCTCTCCCCGTTCCATCTCCATATCTTTATCTTCCCCGTGATAGAGAGGCTTATAGCCATAGTCACATTTCTATCATTAGTTATGTAAATCGTCCCTAAACTGTTGCTCCCCTGAGAATAAAATGACACCCTGTTTGAGATAAAAGTTACCCCGTCTGTATCCGGTGTTTCCGCAGGATTATTAGGAGGGCCAAGCACACCAGGAGAAAAGCCAAATCTAATTCCCTGCGGAAGGTTGCTCCTTCTGCCGGGTAAATCGTAAAAATTATTTACAGTATCGAAGTCTACTGTTAAATTACTCCGTTCAATGGTTGACAACATCTTCATCTCCCGCAGGTCTGTTGATATTTGTCTTGCCGCTGATTGAAGATTGAATTTATCAGTAAATGCGGAAATATCAGACACAGCAATAGTAGATAAAATTCCTATGATAGAAAGCACCAATAGAACTTCTAAAAATGTAAAACCTTTTGAGTTCATAAGAAAATAACTCCTCAAGTGGGGTATTAGGATCAAGAATAAAAGATATTTTAATTTCTGAATTTAAAACTTTAGTTTTTATTTTTGATATTTAATTCTTCTTCAAGGGATCTATTAATTTTTTTGCTCACCTTGAGTTTGGAAGGAATCAGAAACGAAGTTATTTATTGAATACCATAGTGTTTTAATTTTGTCAAACAGAGTTTAACAATCTTATTTAAGTTGGAAGTTTAGGGTTAAGTAGTCCACAGCTTTTCCACAACTTATCCACAGCTTTTCCTCAGGTAATCCACAAAATAGCGGGTATGCATGAAAAAAAATCACAACATATAGAAATTTCTTCTTGACAAGGATTTTTGTCTGGTATACACTTTCCATCACTTTAATCAATAAATCACATAAATATAACTCACCATATTTTTTATTAAACTTTTTTATTAAAAAGGGGGAATTCCATGCCAACAAAAGAAATTGTAGAGCCTCTGCTTTCTCAGAACGCTATGAAGGTTCTTGAGAAACGGTATCTTGCAAAAAATGACAAAGGGCAGGTGGTTGAGACTCCTGTGGATTTGTTCAGGAGGGTTGCAAGGAATATTGCAAAGGCGGATCTCACCTATAATCCTGATGCAGATATTGTCAGGACTGAAGAAGAGTTCTACAGGATGATGGTTCGAAAGGAGTTTCTCCCCAATTCTCCTACGCTTATGAATGCGGGCAGGGAGTTGCAGCAACTTTCAGCATGTTTTGTATTGCCTGTTGAGGATTCAATGGAAGGGATCTTTGAATCCGTAAAACAAGCGGCAATTATCCATAAATCAGGCGGCGGGACTGGATTTTCCTTTACGAAGCTCAGGCCCAAAAACGATGTGGTGCGTACTACAGGCGGTGTTGCATCAGGTCCTGTGTCTTTCATGAAGGTATTCAATCACGCGACTGAGGCAGTAAAGCAGGGCGGAACAAGGCGCGGGGCGAATATGGGGATACTAAGAGTGGACCACCCGGATATTCATGATTTTATAGATTGTAAATCTAAGGATAATGAGATATCTAACTTTAATATAAGTGTGGCAATCACAGACAGGTTTATGGAGGCGCTTGAAAAAGGTGAGGACTACGAACTTTTAAATCCAAGAACAGGAGAGATTGTATCTACGCTTTCGGCAAGTGATGTGTTCAACAAGATTGCTGCTAATGCGTGGAGAAATGGTGAGCCTGGTCTGTTTTTTATAGACACCACAAACAGGGCCAATCCGACTCCCAATATCGGCACAATAGAGGCTACAAACCCGTGTGGCGAACAGCCGCTTTTACCTTATGAGTCCTGTAATCTCGGGAGTATAAATCTTGAATTACATGTAACGCCTGTTGACGGCATTTATGTTATTGACTGGGACAGGCTTGAACGCACAGTACGCAGGTCTGTACACTTCCTTGATAATGTTATAGACCTGAACCATTATCCCATAGCGGCGATAGAAAAGATTACAAAAGGTAACAGAAAGATAGGGCTTGGTATAATGGGTTTCTCAAGGATGCTCTTCAAGCTCGGTATCCCGTATGATTCTATGGAAGGTATCAAGACTGCCCGGAGTGTAATGAGGTTTATACATGATATAGGGCATAATGAATCTGAAAGGCTTTCCCAGCAGCGCGGTGCATTTCCTAACTGGGAAGGTTCTGTTTATGAAAAAGAGGGCAGGAGGATACGGAATGCCTATATAACTACAGTGGCCCCTACCGGTACCATCAGTATGATTGCAGATACATCAGGAGGTTGTGAGCCTGAGTTTTCCCTTATATGGTATAAGAATGTAATGGGCGGCGAGCATCTGCCATACGTATTTGACAGTTTTCTTGATGTGGCGAAGACAGAGGGCTTCTGGAGCAGTGATCTGGTTGATAAGATAATAGCAAATCATGGTTCTGTAAGGGGATTGGACGGAGTGCCGGAGAAGTGGCAGGCCATATATGCCACAGCCCATGATGTATCACCTGAATGGCATGTTCGTATGCAGGCTGCATTTCAGGAGTATACAGACAGCGCAGTATCAAAGACTATAAATCTCTCAAAAGATGCAACGGCTGAGGATGTGAAGAAGTCCTATATACTTGCGTTCAAGCTTGGATGTAAGGGGATTACGGTTTACAGGGATGGAAGCCGCTCAGAACAGGTAATGAATGTGGGAACCAGTAAGAAGTCAGCAGATAATAAGTCAGAGGAAAAACGTCAGGCATTAGAGGCAATAATTCAGAGGTCAGAGGCCAGAAGTCAGAAAATTGAGGAAGAAGAGAGGCAGATATCCCCAATATCCCCCATACCAAATGAGCAGCCAGCCCCCCACATTATTCATCCCAAACCGAGACCTAAGATTACAACCGGTGTAACGAATAAGATGAAGACCTCCTGCGGTGATCTTTATGTAACTATTAATGAGGATGAGAAGGGATGGCCTTTTGAGGTATTCTGTAATATGGGTAAGGCAGGCGGTTGCGAAGGCTCGCAAAATGAGGCAATAGGAAGGCTGATATCACTTGCCTTCAGAAGTGGTGTGGCGCCACAGTCTATT
>JAHFER010000056.1 GCA_023248365.1 Nitrospirota bacterium | reverse complement strand
ATGGTATTTTTCATTCTAAGGGATTCGGACCTTACATGCGCAAGATAATTCTGTCTGACGGATTCTAATATCAGGATCGCCTGTGTATTATCCGCAGGCTTTGCCCCTTCAGCACCATAACTATACCCTGACAGAGATATACCTGCTACGAGTATTGAAAATGCAACCATTACTGCAAGTCTTTTGATCTTTCCTTTTCTCATAATGCTCCTCCTTCTGTTGATTAATTGACAATGATGAAGTTTAAATGGATATAAACGATTGCCATAATAACATCTTCAGTTGAATTGTCAAGAAGTTCAAGGCATCCGGTCATAAAGCTGTATACTAACTTCATACCTTCAAATCACAACCCTGTCCATTGTCCTGTACCCAATTGCCTCTGAAACATCCTGCGGCAAAATATTCTCCCTCAAATCCAGGTCCGCTATTGTCCTTGAAACTTTTAATACCTTATCATAGGCCCTTGCACTTAATCCAAGCCTGCTTATGGCCGCTTCCAGTAAATTGTGGGAGGCTTGATTAAGTTTGCAATACTTATCAATATGCATTACTTTCATTTCTGCATTATAGGAAATCCCCTTCTCATTTTTATATCTTGAATGTTGTAAATCCCTTGCCTTATTAACCCTGGTTCTGACGTCTTTTGAAGGCTCACCTGACCTTGTTGTCCTCATTTCTCTGATTGATACAGGGGGAAGGTTTATATGCATATCAATCCGGTCTAACAGGGGGCCGGAAACTTTGTTACGGTACCTCTGAATCTGGATTGCAGAACACATGCACTGTTTACCAGTATCCATAAAATAACCGCAGGGGCATGGGTTCATTGCACAGACAAGCATAAATCTCGATGGATAGGTCACTGTTCCTCCTGACCTTGTCACAGTTACATACCCATTCTCAACAGGCTGTCTTAAAACCTCTAAGACATCCCGCCTGAATTCAGGAAGTTCATCAATAAATAAAACACCGTTATGGGCAAGGCTTATCTCACCAGGTTTGGGAATATGACCTCCACCCGCCATTCCGGCATAAGAGATTGTATGATGCGGAACTCTGAAGGGCCTTTCTGCCAGTACAGGCTTATCACTGTTCAACCCTCCTGTAAGGCTGTATAACTTTGTAGTCTCAATGACCTCATTAAAGTTCATTTCAGGAAGGATAGTAGGAAGTCTGCTGGCAAGCATTGTCTTACCAGAACCCGGAGAGCCGACCATCAGGATATTATGCCTGCCGGCTGCTGCTACTTCCAGGGCCCTCTTTGCATATTCCTGCCCCTTTACATCTGATAAATCTTCTTCATACATATCAGGCTCAGAGAAGAATTTCTCTATATCTGTCCTGTACGAACTCAGTGCGAGATCGTTATTGAAAAATCTTATAACCTGAGAGAGTGTTTCAACACCATAAATGTCCAGATCCTTTATCAAGCCTGCCTCTGCTGCATTATTCACAGGAATAAAGAGACCTTTAAATCCCTTATCCCTCGCTGTTACTGCACTTGATAACGCACCCCGCAGTGATTTGATGCGTCCATCTAAAGATAATTCTCCTATAAGCATATAATCTTTAACCCTGTCACCATCTATAATCCCTTCTGCACACAATATGGCCACTGCAACAGGCAGATCATATAATGCCCCCTCTTTTTTTATGTTGGCAGGCGCCAGATTTACAGTAATCTTTTTTGAAGGGAACTTAAACCCTGCATTCCTCAATGCTGCCCTGACCCGTTCCTTACTCTCCCTGACTGCCGTGTCAGGCAGGCCCACGATAGTAAACAGGGGAAGACCAAATACCATATCAACTTCTACTTCAACTACAGAAGCATCAATACCCTGAATCATACTGCTGAACACACGTGCAAGCATAATACACCTCCTGGTTAAACATCAAAAGCTCAATTAACCACAGAGACACAGAGGCACTGAGTTAATTAAGAGTTTAAAATGAAGTTATTTTTTAGGGTTTTATAAATATTAACAGGGAGCGGCGGGGAACTTACGTCAATTCTTTATTACATAAGTATCATATCCACCCTGTTTTAAGGCCTTTGCTACTGATTGGGCATCAACGATTGAAGGAAACTTTCCTACTCTTACCTTGATTAATTTCTTTCCATTTACATCCGTTTCCCTGACAAGGTATGGAACATGCCCAATCTTTTTAAGCTTAGTAATAATATCGTTTGCCGTTTCTTCACTGCTGAAGGCTGCAATCTGTACAGTATAAATAATTTCCTTTTTAACCATCTTCTCAATATTCTTATCTATCTTCTCTTCTATCTCCAATATTTTTTCCGGTTGAGGGGGCTTTACATCTACATCGTCTTTTTTGTTTTTTTCCGTTTTTTGTTCAGTTCCGCTCAGAGGAATAATATTGCCTTCTTTACCATTAAGGGATTTATAAAAGGTAAAGGAATCCGGCTTGTTTTTACTGCCTTCGTTGTTTACATCCTCTTTGTGTCTCTGGTTAACATCTTTAAAATATATTTTCCCAGGGGTAAGATCAGAAGAAAGTTTTTTTGTCTTTACCTTAGAAACAGTGAAAAAAATGGTGACAATTACAACCACGCCTATAATCAGGATATACCAAACTCTTGGAATATGACCATTGTTTTTCTTATGCAGTCTTGTTCCATTTGTATTTCTAAAAGCTCCCAATCTCTGCTCCTTCGTCCATGCCCATTTGACCCCTTATATTATCAACATCGCATCCCCATAACTATAAAATCTATAGCTCAGAGAAACCGCCTCCTGATATGCCTTTATTATCCTTTCCCTTCCTGCAAATGCCATAACCAGCATAAGAAGGGTAGATTTAGGGAGGTGAAAATTAGTTATCATTGCATCTACCACTTTGAAATTAAATCCTGGATAGATAAAGATATCTGTTTCACCCACTCCGGCTTTTATATCTCCGGTAATAGCCGCCTGTTCCAGGACACGCACGGCTGTTGTACCTACAGCCACCACCCTTCCGCCATCTGCCTTAACCTTTTTTATTGTATCAACAACCTCACTGTTTATCTCATAATACTCAGGATGCATCTTATGCTCATATATGTTTTCGACTTTTACAGGCCTGAAAGTCCCAATCCCGACATGAAGAGTAACAGCAGCTATTATAATACCTTTTGACTTTAAAGAGAACAACATTTCCTCTGTAAAATGTAGTCCGGCAGTCGGTGCGGCAATAGAACCATCATTTACCGCGAATACAGTCTGATACCATTCCTTATCTCCGTCAACTGTTTTTCTTCTGATATATGGGGGAATAGGTATATTGCCGGTTTCTGAGAGGATGGTCTCCCAGTCACCTTCATAATTAAACCTCACAATAGTATACTCATCATTCCTCTGTATTACCTCACAACATAAGGAAGGAGAAAACGTAATCTTCTGCCCCTTCTTTATCCTGCCCTTTGCCATTACCTCCCACACATCACTATCTAATCTTTTTATCAGAAGAATTTCTGTGGCGCCGCCAGTCCCTTCCTTCTTCCCAAAAAGGCGGCATGGGGTAACTCTTGTATTATTCAGGACAAGCATATCTCCTCTTTTCAGATACTCGCCTGCCTCAAAAAAGCTTTTATGTTCTATCTTCTCATTCTTCCTGTCAAGCACCAACAGCCTCGAAGTATCGCGTTTCAGCAGAGGATATTGAGCTATAAGTGAAGGATTGAAATTGTAATCAAAATCTTTTAAGGTATATTGCATAAGAAAAAAGTGATCTGTTTACTGCTTACTTTGATAAACAGGGGACATCTTCCGAAGATTATTTAATATATCTTTAAACACTTCTAAAAAATATTCTATCTCTTTTTCAGCATTATCCTTACCAAGAGTTATACGCAATGCGCTTCTCGCCTCCTCATAAGACCTGCCAATAGCAGTTAATACATGAGACGGCCCTTTCAAGGCCGATCTGCACGACGAACCTGTGGATACAGCTATGCCTTTGAAATCAAGGTTTAAAAGCATTGCCTCACCGTCCACAAAATCAACAGTAATATTTATGTTGTTAGGAAGTCTGTTTTCAGGATGGCCATTAAGTTTAATACCATCTATCTCCAGCAGTGACCTGACAAGTTTATCTCTCAGTGACATTAAATAAGCAGTCTGGGCAGCCATCTCAAGGCCGGCAAGCTGAACTGCCTTAGCAACACCCACTATTCCAGCGACATTTTCAGTACCAGCCCTGAGCTTAAACTCCTGATAACCGCCATAAATATGTGGAGAAATCGCTGTCCCCTTTCTCACATAAAGTCCTCCAATCCCTTTAGGACCGTAGAATTTATGACCGGAGAAGGAAAGCAGATCAACATTAAGATCGTCCACATTTGTTGGGATATGCGTAAAGGTCTGAACTGCATCCGTATGAAAGATAATTCCTCTTTCCCTTGCAATTGCGCCGATTGCTTTCAGAGGTTGAATAGTCCCTATCTCATTGTTCGCATGCATGATTGATATTAAAATGGTTTCATCACTTATTGCATTTCTTACATCTTCCGGATTTACCATTCCATAGCAATCCACCGGAAGATATGTTATCTTCCATCCCTCTCTTTCAAGAAAACGGCATGGTTCAAGTACGGCGTGATGTTCTATGCATGAGGTTATGATATGCTTGCCTTTATCCCTGTTTGCAAAGGCGACACCGAATATTGCAAGATTGTCTGATTCTGTGCCGCCGCTTAAGAAAACAAGCTCATCACCGCTTGCTCCTATCATAGCGGCAATCTTTTCTCTTGCGTCTTTTATGGCGCTTGCTGTCTCTTTCCCAAAATGATGAAGGCTTGAGGGATTTCCAAAAAAATGACTGAAGAATGGCTGCATCGCCTCAACAACTTCAGGCCTTATTGGTGTAGTAGCTGCATGATCAAGATATATACGATTCATTATTCCCCTATGTATGAAATTTTATTTGATTAAGATTTCTGCGATTTGTATAGCGTTGGTTGCCGCACCTTTTCTCAAATTGTCCGCCACTACCCAGAGATTCAGACCATTTTGAATTGATTCATCTTCCCTGACCCTTCCGACATAGACCTCATCTTTACCTGAAACAGCAATGGGAACAGGGTATATATTTTTCTTAGGATCATCAAAAACAATGACACCTGGCGCATTTGACAGTATAGCCCTTGCCTCATTTGCTGTTATCTTCTCTTCTGTCTCAATATTAACCGCCTCTGAGTGTCCTATGTATACAGGCACACGTACAGTGGTTGCCGTAACTCCAATGGTGTCATCTTCCATTATCTTCCTTGTCTCATAAACCATCTTCATCTCTTCCTTTGTATAACCATTATCAAGAAATACATCAATATGCGGCAGGCAGTTAAATGCAATCTGATAAGGAAAGACCTCCACTACCGGGTCCTGAAAAGTCATAATAGCCTTTGTCTGCTCAAAGAGTTCATCCATAGCCTCTTTCCCTTTTCCGGATACAGCCTGAAATGTAGTAACAACGATCCTCTTTATTATTGCCTTGTCATGCAGAGGCTTTAATGCAACCACCATCTGAATAGTAGAACAATTCGGATTTGCAATTATACCTTTGTGCCTTCCAACCGCATCGGGATTTACCTCCGGAACGACCAACGGCACGTCATCCACCATACGAAAGGCAGAACTATTATCAATTACTACGGCGCCACTCTTTGCAGCCTTTGGGGCAAACGCAAGACTAATCTTCTCTCCTGCTGAAAAGAGCGCTATATCTATACCCTCAAACACATCATCCTGCAGGAGTTCAACCGTGTGGTCTTCGCCCATATAGGACATTGTCTCTCCGGCAGACCTCTTAGAGGCAAAGAGCCTGAGCTTTCCCACAGGAAATCTCCTCTCCTCCAGAACCTTTACCATCTCCTTTCCAACAGCCCCGGTAGCGCCAACAACCGCAACAGTATACTTATCTTTCTTTATCATAACTTACTCTCCTAATTAAATGCGGAATTCGGAATGCGGAGTGCGGAATAAATTTTCACAAATCACTCTCCATTATATATATTCCGAATTCGCCACTCCGCATTCCACATTTGACTTAGTTTCCAGTGCTAAACATCCATATGTAAGGAGCCCCTCTAAGCCCTTTTCCGTCTTTTGATTTACCGAATCCTATTATACATTGGTACAGGCTCTTTGCTTCCAAAGGCTTATATGGTCTGAATGCAAGAAGTGTATCTGAATCCATCCATCTTGTCTCACCGTCAACCTTTGAACCCTGTAACAAGATTTGAAAATCTACTTTAGTTCCCGGGTCCATTGCCTCACTGAATCTTATGCTTATATCTGTAAGTCTCGGGATATTAAAATCACCAATAGATGGATAGGTGGATACTATATAAGGGCCTTCACCGTTATCGTTTACATTAATTGTTGCACAACCTGTTACCAGCAACAGGAAAAAAGCAACAGTAATGCCTGCAAAAATTAAAGTATATTTTTTATAATCTAATGACAATATAGAATTATGCGAGCTCATTTAGAATAATATCTGTCATCTCTATTGTGCCGGCAAGCTTGTTTCCCTGCGAATAGATGTCTGCGGTACGGTACCCTTTATCTAAAACCCTGTTAACAGCAGAGTCAATATCATCGTATGCAATATCTAATCCAAAGGAATATTTAAACATCATGCCCACAGAAAGTATGGTAGCTATTGGATTTGCCTTATCCTGCCCTGCAATATCCGGGGCGCTGCCGTGAATCGGTTCATACATCCCAACTTCACCGCCAATACTTGCTGACGGCAGCATCCCGATTGAACCTGTAAGCATTGCTGCCTCATCACTCAGGATATCACCAAATAAATTGTTAGTTAATATCACATCGAACTGGCCTGGATTTCTTATCAACTGCATAGCACAGTTATCTACATACATATGGGATAACTGCACATCTTCATATTCCTTGTGAACTCCAATTACAACACGTCTCCAGAGTTCAGAGGATTCCAATACATTTGCCTTATCCACAGAGCATACCCTTCCATGCCTGCTTCCCGCAACCTGGAAGGCAAGCCTTGCAATGCGCTCTATCTCGTGGGTAGTATATACTTCAGTATTTACGCCCCTCTCCTCACCGTCCACCTTCTCGATCCCTCTCGGCTTACCAAAATATATCCCGCCTGTGAGTTCTCTTATTACAACTATGTCAATTCCATCTATAACTGACCTCTTTAGTGTTGATGCATCAGCAAGGGCTGTAAAGAGTCTGGCAGGTCTCAGATTTGCAAATAGCCCAAGTTTTTCCCGCAGTCCGAGTAAAGCCCTTTCAGGCCTGATTGCATAATCTAATCCTTCCCATTTTGGCCCTCCTACTGCACCAAGAAGAACAGCATCGCTGTTTAGTGCTATACGGAGTGAATCCTCTGGCAACGGAATTCCAAATTCATCAATAGCGCTTCCGCCCACCAGGGCCTCCTGTAATTCAACCTTTATATTATATTTATTGCTGATTGCCTGCAGTACCCTTATTGCCTGTGGAACTATCTCGTTCCCAATCCCATCACCAGGAAATACCGCTATTCTGTATGTCGTAGTCATAATGTGAGCATCCCTTTCTTTTTAGCATAAGCGAAAATATTGCCGGCTCTTAAAATCTCTTCCACATCTCCCAGCGGCTGAAGTTTATACTCTTTGTTTGCTGTAAGATTTTTAAGTGTTCCATTTTTAACATCTATCTCAATTTCATCCCCTGTTTCTGCATCCTGATATATGTGTTCAGCAATCTCAAAGGGTATAAAGAATCCGCCATCAACCACATTTCTGTAAAATATCCTTGCGTATGATTCAGCCACCACTGCCTCAAGACCGGCTATGTTTAAGGCAATAGGGGCATGTTCGCGAGAGGAGCCGCATCCGAAATTTTTACCGGCTATAATTATATTGAATGCCGACTTATAGTTTCCCTCATCAACAAACCTTATATGACCTTTTGGAAGACCAGCCTGTGACTCAGGCACGCTCGATAATGCATACCTACCATACATCTTCCGCTCTTCAGTATCACTCAGGCTATAGACAAGATGCTGTGCCGGAATAATCTGGTCAGTATCTATGTCATTGCCGAGAACGTATGCTTTGCCTTTTATTATATTTTTCATCCAAAATACCCTTTTAACCCATAGATAAACACAGATATTTATTTTATATATCTTTTTCTGTGTTCATCTGTGGTTATGTCTTACACGAACTCCCGCGGGTCCGTAATTACCCCTCTGACTGCCGATGCTGCCACTGTTAAAGGAGATGCAAGGTATACCTGCGATCCTTTTGAACCCATACGGCCTGGAAAGTTTCTGTTTGTCGTTGAGATACATACTTCATTACTGTTAAGGCGTCCAAATGTATCAGGAGGTCCCCCAAGACATGCGGCACAGGAGGCATTATCTGAAATTTTAGCGCCTGCCCTCTCGAATATAGAATACAGGGTCTCCCCGTCTATTTTTTCTTCTCTTAATCGTCTTTCAACCTCAGTAGTTGAAGGGACTATAAATGTTGCAACCTTCACGCTGTTCCTCTGAAAGATCTTTGCAGCAGCCCTGAAGTCTTCTAATTTTCCACCAGTACAGGAACCAATGTAGCATCTGTCTACCCTGGTACCCTTTACCTCCCTGACAAGCGCCTTGTTGTCAGGAGAGTG
>JAHFER010000055.1 GCA_023248365.1 Nitrospirota bacterium | reverse complement strand
GTGGAGTTTGTTATAGATTCCTTCAGCACACTTATCAATCAACTGAAGGATAAAGAAGATGAATTGGAAAGACTCCGCAGTGATGCTGAACTGCGTGCATTTGTTGCAGAGAGTTATAATCAAGATATTTTACGGTGTGTTGGAAGCGGTGTTGTCACATTTAATATGGACAGGATAATTACAACGTTTAATCAGGCAGCAGAAAGGATATTAAGAAGAAAGGGTGAGAAAGTCCTTGGGTTTTCATGTAATGAGGTCTTTGGTACTGATAATATACTTTGTCATCTGATTAATGATTCTATGCAGACAGGAAGGCCGGTGTTACGGCAGGAGGTCGAGTTACAGAGAGAGAGGATGGCAAACATATGGGTCGGCCTTTCAATATCACCTCTGAAGGATAGAGGGGGGAAGCTGCTTGGATTAATAATAGTGTTAACCGACCTCACAGAGATAAAGATGTTGAAAGAACAGAGCGAACTTAAAAAAAGACTCAGCATGTTGGGAGAAATGTCTGCCGGAATTGCCCATGAGTTGAGGAACTCCATGGGAACCATAATGGGTTATGTGAAGATACTTACAAAGAAACATCAGGGGGATGAATCCTCAAAAGAGATTTTATCCACTATTATTTCTGAGATAAATTCTATGGATTTGATTATCAAAGAATTATTAAATTATGGGAAACCTGTTTCCCTCTCCCTCACAAAAATAGATTTGATTAAGCTGATAAGAACTGCAATAGATATTGCTATAGGAAGATTTCCTGATGTAAAGTTAGAGGTCAATGTAAAGACACCTGATTATATGCAGATATATGTGGATGAGGTACTGATACGTCAGGCAATACAGAATGTAATACAGAATGCTGTTGAGGCGATGCCCTGGGGAGGAAGACTGAAGGTAAATGTTAAAGAGTACAGGACAGAATTATTTCTTCCTTCGGCAGATGGTATTCAATCAGAGTTAAGAGAAGGGGTTGAGATATTTATCTCTGATACAGGCTCGGGTATGCCAGCCGAAAATCTTGATAAGATTTTTCTCCCGTTTTATACGACAAAACCCCGCGGCACAGGTATGGGGCTTGCCCTTGTTCATAAAATTATCCTGACTCACGGGGGCAATATTAAGGTAGACAGCAGGGAAGGGACAGGGACAACATTCAGGATATATCTGCCATGGCTTCAATCCTTATAGTAGAAGACAATGCTACAATGGCAAAGATGCTACTCCAGACTCTAAGCATGGAGGGGCACAGGGTTATTGTCTCCAATGATACTACTGATGGTATTGAAAGAATTCAGAAGGAGACCATTGATCTTGTATTGAGTGACCTGCGGCTTCCATCCGGCACAGGGTTTAATATATTGGCGGCTGTAAAGGAGCAATCACCCTTCATCCCGGTTATTATAATGACCGCTTATGGAACTGTAGAGGATGCTGTAAGGGCTGTAAAAGAAGGGGCCTATGATTTTATAACTAAGCCCTTTGACACAGACCACCTCTTGTTGTTAATCAGCAGGGCGCTTGAGAAACAACGCCTGCTTACAGAGAATATTCTGCTGAAAGAACATAGCGACAGAACCTCTCCTGTACTTATAGGAAATAGTCCAAAATTTTCAGAGGTAATGAAGCTGGCTCAGAAGGTAGCATCAAGTAAGGCAACAGTACTGTTGGCGGGAGAGAGCGGCACAGGGAAAGAATTATTTGCACAGACCATCCACCGTTTAAGCACATACAAAGACGGACCTTTTGTAGCAATAAATTGCGCAGCCATTCCAAGAGAGCTTCTCGAAAGTGAATTATTCGGGCATGAGAAGGGGGCATTTACCGGGGCCACAGAAAAGAGGATCGGTAAATTTGAACTTGCAAACAGGGGGACAATATTCCTTGATGAGATAGGAGAAATGGATTTAGGTCTACAGGCAAAACTCCTCAGGTTTCTGCAGGGAGAGGAGATAGAGCGTGTAGGGGGCAGTAAGAAGATTCATGTTGACACGAGGATAATAGCTGCAAGCAACAGAGACCTTGAAGAGGCGATAAGGGAAAAGACCTTCAGGGAAGACCTGTTTTACCGTCTGCAGGTTTTCCCGATAGAGCTTCCGCCCCTTCGTGAGAGAAGAGAAGATATCCCTCCACTAACGTATCACTTTATTTCTATCTACAGTAAAGAACTTAAAAAACGGGTACAGGATATATCAGACTCTGCCATGGAAGTGTTGATTAATCAGCAGTGGAAGGGGAATATTCGTGAGCTTGAGAATTGTATTGAGAGGGCTGTTATCCTCTGTGACGGCAATATAATACTACCTGAACACCTTGGACTGATAGACACAAAAAACAGAATCTCCACAATTATGAAAGAAGGCCTTTCAGAAATAGCCGCCGCCGCCACCCAAGCCGCAGAGACCCGCGCCATCAGGGCAACCTTAGACCTGACACAGGGCAACAAGACCAAAGCCGCAGAAATCCTGAAAGTAAGCTATAAGACATTGCTGACGAAGATAAAGGATTATGGGATTCAGTGAGACAAATCAGAACAATTTAAGGTAGCATACAGGCTGATGGATCTGGAACAAAATCATAACCATAGTCTCATAGTTGTCGGCGGAGGAGATAGCGCTGTATAACCGTCCATCAAGGCAGATTGACAGTTCCTGTGGTATATGTTAATGTAGTCTTAATTCTGGTCAACCAAAATGGAGGTCATAGCTATGAAGACTTTATCGCTTTCTGAAGCAAAGATGAAGCTGAGTGGCATTATAGAAGATGTCAGCGCCACGGATGAAGAAGTTATAATCACTAAGAACGGCCGGCCGGCAGCAGTTTTGATAAGCCCTGATGAATTTAAGAGTATGAAAGAAACTATTGCCATCCGGTCTGATTCAGAGTTGATGGACGAAATAAAGAAAGGGCTAAATGCATTTAAAAAAAATAAGGCAAAACTTTATTCCCTGGAAGAATTGTTCAAATAGTTTACCGGCAATATGAAGAAAACCTTTTATAAACTCCGGATACCTGACAGTGTCGCAGAACTTATTAGTGAAATGCATCCGCACTTGAAAAAGAAGATCAGGGGATCCCTGCAGACAATCCTTGATGATCCAAATTCCGGTAAATACCTTAAAGACGAACTCGCAGGGTTATGGAGCTTCCGGGTAAGTAAATTCAGGATAATCTATAGAATTGCAGAAGGAAAACATATCGAAGTCATTGCAGTCGGTCCGCGTAAACACATCTATGAGGAAACATTCCGTATAATCAGCAGGGAAAAGGAAAGTAAATATAAAGACAAACATTATCCTGAAAACGGCAATTGACCAAAGAACACCGGGGCACTTTTAAAAAAGAGCAAAATAAGAGGGTCATGTCTTGAAATATCAGTTTTTGGAATTCCTACAACTGTCGCTTCATAGAAAAAATGTAATATTTCAAGTGCCCCAAGGTTTTTTCTCAAGGTTCACCACCATGATGAGGTGTATAAAATATAACTATGGCAACTCTTAAATGTGGGTTGGTTACTACAAGATTTATTTTTCTGATTTTAAATTTGTCAACGAATTCACAATCTTTGTAAAGTTTGTCGTAATGTTTAGATTACAACCGGTCATATTCATCCGGTTCAACATCTGCAACTTTACTCATGGCATTTTCAAATTTTCTTCTACTTCCCCTTTTAGCCCTTTTTTCAAGATATTCACCGGTAATTAATGCTGAAATTTTTTCTGCAAGCGCTGTGGCTACGAATTGGTTAATTGACACGTGGTCTTTTTTTGCTAAGTCACGTACGGTTTCATGTAATGAATCCGGTAATCTGAGGCTAATCATGCTCATTTTAATTCTCCTATTAATTTCAATAATTCTTGTGGTGTTACTACACTTAATCCAAAAGCTTTGACGTTCTGGAAGTCTTTCTTATTGTATGTAACTATATAATCGCAGTTAGCAGTCACCGCCAATTCCAATACCATATCATCTATAGGGTCTTTTAAATATGGTCTCCAAAGATAAAAAATCTTCCAATGTTCTGCTACGGAACATATATAGTTAAGAATATCGTCAATATCTTTTTTCCTGAGCATTATTTTGCCGATCAATCGCTTTGTTGCATCTTCATATTCTAATACCAAAGGAACCGAAATATTTATATCGAATTTATTACTATCAATCGCCGTTAATAATTTATATGAAGCTCCCCGGCTTGAACGTAGTGCCGACACTATCACATTGGTATCTATAACTATTCCGGGCTTCTTCATTATGGTATTATATACGATACTACCCGTATCCGCAATCAGCAAAATCGTTGTTATAAATAAATAAGAGCTGCCCTTAAGCCGGAGTTTATTTCAGCAACATAAATCGGATTTGTTGCATTACTGGAACCGTTATATAATAGGTGTATTAGCTCAGCGGCAGTGAAAGGACTTTTATCAAAACCATTTTTAAGGAGGTGGGATTATTTTAACATCTGTAATATCCGTAGTGCTGGTGTCGGGTTCTATAGGAGTTTATCTGCTTACTCACACGAAAAGATCTAAAAGGATTGAGAAGAAGATTACGATGGCAAAGGAATATGGTATGCATGAACCGGTTTCTATTCATCCATACATAGACCCGGCTAAGTGTATAGGGAGCGGCGCGTGTGTAACGGCATGTCCTGAGAAGGATATACTTGGTCTTGCAGATGGGAAGGGTAAGTTGATAAATGCCTCTCATTGTGTTGGGCACGGCGCCTGCGCTTCTGCATGTCCGGTGGGGGCTATTTCGTTAGTTTTTGGCACAGAGACCCGGGGAGTCGAAATACCATTTGTGACCCGGAATTTTGAGACAAATGTTAAAGGTGTTTTTATTGTTGGAGAGCTTGGCGGTATGGGGCTTGTCAAGAATGCGATTACACAGGGCTGTGAGGCTGTGGAATATATTGCTTGTTCACATAAAGATGCAAAACAGGAGAATAAGGATCTGTATGACCTGTTAATTGCAGGCGCCGGGCCGGCGGGTATAGGGGCCTCTCTGACGGCTGTTAAGCATAAGCTGAAATTTCTTACCCTTGAGCAGGATGACATTGGCGGTACTGTCCTGCACTATCCGAGGCATAAGATCGTTATGACATCACCTGTTGAACTGCCGATGTACGGGAAGGTGAAATTAACTGAGACATCCAAAGAGGCGCTTTTAGAATTATGGATGAGTGTTATAACTAAGACCGGACTGGAGATTAACGTCAATGAGAAGATGACGGGATTAAAAGAGGAAGCAGGGACGTTCAGGGTTACAACAACAAGAGGTGAGTATCTTGCGAAAAATGTAGTGCTCGCCATAGGCCGCCGCGGAACGCCAAGGAAGCTGGGAGTGCCTGGTGAGGCACTGCCCAAGGTGGCATACAGGATGCTGGATCCTGAACAGCACCGGAACCATAGACTTCTGGTTGTCGGAGGAGGAGATAGCGCTGTGGAGTCGGCTGTGGCACTGTCAAAACAGCCTGGTAATAGTGTTGTGCTTTCATACAGGGGAGAGGCATTCAGCCGCATAAAACCTGCAAATAAACAGCGTCTTGACGAGGCAGTTTCAAAGAACTCTGTTAAGGTTATGTTGAATTCAAATGTCAGGGAGATAGGTGAAAAAGAGGTAGGTATTGCAGTTGGAGGAGAGGTGACAGTAATTCCAAATGATTATGTTTATATTTTTGCAGGAGGAGAACTTCCGAACGAGTTCCTTAAATCAATAGGTGTTCAGATTGAGAAAAAGTTTGGGAAGGGATAATTTAGGGAAATTTCCGCGCATATTTAGCCCCCTCTGCCGGATGGATGACAGCTCAGGCACTGACTGTTAGAGTAACTTCTCCCATGATGATTTCCATGACAGCTTGTACAACCTCCGCTATTTTTATACGCCCCCCCTGGATGACAGGCAGCGCAATCGCCGGGACTTGTCCCTCTGTGATTAAGAGGGAATGTAGTAGACGGATGTGTGAATGACCAGGTGGTTGTTGATTTGTGGCAAGTTTCACACGTGGTCCAGTTGTTTGTGGTGTGGTCTGCAGGTTTCGCTGGTTTACTGTAACTTGCGTGACATGCAGAGCAGCCGGATTTTACAGTTGAATGACTAAATGTCCACGCAGTAGTAGACTTGTGACAATCCTCACATGTAGTCCAGTTGTTAGTTGTATGGTCTGCAGGCTTTGCAGGAGTGCTATAGTTTGTGTGACAGATTGAGCAGCCTGATGTCGTTGAATGGGTAAATGTCCATGCAGTGGTAGACTTGTGACAATTCTCGCATGTGATCCAGTTGTTAGTTGCGTGGCTTGCTGGTTTAGCAGGGGTACTGTAATTTGCATGACAGGTTGCACATCCGAATTTTGAGGTTGAGTGTGTGAATGTCCATGCAGTAGTAGATTTATGGCAAGTCTCGCATGTAGTCCAGTTATTCGTCGTATGACTTGCCGGTTTAGCCGGACTGCTGTATGAAAGATGGCAACTGGAACAACCTGAACCCGCAGTGGGATGCGAGAATTTCCATGATGGATATTTATGACAGTTCTCACAGGTTGTCCACGCGTTGGATGTGTGATTTGCCGGCTTAGCCGGTGTACTGTAATTTGTATGACAATTTGCGCAACCTGTAACGGCTGTTGTGTGCTGCCGGGACGCCCATGAAGAAGTAGATGTATGGCTTGTCTCACATGTTGCCTGGTATGCAGTTGGATTGGCAG
This sequence comes from Nitrospirota bacterium, assembly GCA_023248365.1. Lineage (GTDB taxonomy): Bacteria > Nitrospirota > 9FT-COMBO-42-15 > HDB-SIOI813 > HDB-SIOI813 > JACRGV01. The sequence goes on along the minus strand of JAHFER010000055.1, from coordinate 2,011 downwards.
TGTGGCTGAGGGGGCGTGTATCCAGATGACAGGTTGAACAGTTTGAGCTGGTAGTTAAATGTTTAAATGTCCATGCTGTAAATGACACAGTGTGGCACTGCCTGCAGTCCTGGCTGTATGCCCTTAGTAAGTGATTTGGCGCAGAGTAATAGGCAGGCAGATGGCAATTAACACAAACAGAAGACGTCCCCCTGTACTGACCGTTCTTATGGCAAGCCTGACACTCTTCATTTCTATGTTTTCCTAAAAGAGGGAAACCGGTATTGCTATGTTTGAATTCCATAGGCTGCCATGAATTCTGGCTATGGCATTTAGTGCATTCTATACTGCCGAACTGATTCAGGTGCGGGTCAGTATGACACTGGTTGCAATACCTGCTTACCCTTTTATAGTTGTCTTTTGTCTTATGGCAGGTTGCACATGGTACATCATTATGCAGGCCTTTCAGTTCAAATCCGGCTCTCTTTTTATGGTCAAACTTCCTCGGCTGCCAGTCAGACTGCGTATGGCATGAACTGCACTCTTCTTTGAATTCTCCCTTGTGTATATCCTTATGGCAGTCCACGCATCTCTCATCTTTTGACTTATACTTCTGCTTCTCCTTATGACACTTAACACATTCTGTATCCTTGTGTTTGCCGATTAAGGGAAATCTTGTCTGGAGGTTATGGTCTAATGTTGTTTTCTTCCAGTCTTCTGTTGTATGGCATTTTTTGCATGTCTTACCCTGATCTTCCTTATGGACATCATCCTTTTTATGGCAATCTGCACACTCTGTTTGGAGAGGCTTGTACTTCCCCTTTATATGGCACTTTTCGCACTCTACCTTTTCGTGCTTCCCATCGAGCTTGTAACCCTTGTATGGCGGCGTATTGTGATTAAAAGAAACAGACTTCCACCCTTTGGTTACATGGCAGGACTCACAAGTCTTGTCTGCAAACTGCTTTGTATGCGGATCCTTATGACAGTCTGAGGAATCGCAGGTCTTATAATTAAGAGGCTTGTAGCGGCCTTTTGTATGACATTTTTCGCAATCTACCTTAACGTGTTTCCCATCGAGTTTATACCCCTTATATCCCGGCGCCTCGTGAGTAAATAATACAGACTGCCACGACTTTGTAGTATGACAGGATTCACAGGTCTTTCCTGCAAACTGATTCTTATGCGGGTCGGTGTGACAGTCAGCCGAGTTGCATGTCTTGTAATTAATGGGTTTGTAGTGTCCTTTTGGGTGACATTTTTCACAGTCCACCTTCAGGTGTTTTCCGTCGAGCTTATACCCCTTGTATTCTGCTGCGTTATGATCAAACTGAACAGTCTTCCATCCCTTAGTTGTATGGCAAAACTCGCAGGTCTTGTCTGTAAACTGTTTTGTATGCGGATCCTTATGGCAGTCTGACGAGTTACAGGTCTTATAATTAAGCGGCTTGTAGCGTCCTTTTGTGTGGCACTTTTCGCATGTTACATCCAGATGTTTTCCATCTAACTTATACCCTTTATACGCCGGTGCATTGTGTTCATATAGAAGAGCCTTCCACCCTTTTGTTGTATGGCATGTCTCGCATGTCTTTTCGGCAAACTGTTTTGTGTGAGGGTCAGTATGACAATTAGCTGAGTTACAGGTTTTATAACCAAGGGGCTTGTAGCGTCCTTTTGAATGGCACTTCTCACATTTTACCTCGATGTGCTTTTCAGCAAGGACATACTTAGAATTGGTATTGTGATTGAATTTTTTTGTATCCTTCCAGCCCTTAAAATTATGACAACGGCTGCAGTCCTTATCTAACTGGCCATTGTGATAATCCTTATGACACGAGAGGCAATCCTGTTTAAGCCCGGTATAGACGCCACTCTTCTTATGGCATTTATTACAATTAGTCTCCGCATGTTTATCTATAAGGGGATAATCAGTAAGACTGTGATCAAACTTCTTTTCAGCAAGGGAGCTCATCTTAAAATCTCTCCCTTTGTGATCGCTGTGGCAGGTTATACAAGGGTCAGTATATCTGGC
>JAHFER010000054.1 GCA_023248365.1 Nitrospirota bacterium | reverse complement strand
GTTATCTCCCTGTACTCTACCAGGGTTCATCCCTCCATGAGGATGACAGTGTCAAACTCGGCAGGATGACTGACTGGGTTCCGGCAGGAGGTCCGTTTTCAAAAGGGATGGGGCAGCATGTTTTTTTAATCGGTGAAGAGGAGGTTGGCATATTAGATATCCGGGAGGTGGTATTTAATAAGCCTGACACAGGAGAGGAAGATGAAAAGGCAGATTGATATTGATGCAATATTAGCGCCTTTCCCTGGCGAAAACCCTGCGGGCGAGGACCTCCGCTACAGCCCTGTGTATGAAGATATTAAGGAGGCAAGAAGAGCGGATGACCCGCTTGACCGGGGCGCCTGGCAGCATGAGATGAAAGCATCAGACTGGAACAAGGTTATAGCAGCAGCATCAGATGCGCTTATTAAAAAGACCAAAGACCTTCAGATAGCAGCATGGCTCTCTGAGGCGTTAATTACTACGGAGGGTTTTGACGGGCTTGCCGCAGGGCTAAAAATTCTTAATGGTTTTTTGAGAGATTCATGGGATTATGTTTATCCTGTAATAGAAGAAGGAGATATGGATTTCAGGGCAGCTCCCCTTGAATTCATGAATGAGAAAGTGTCCCCAATAATAAAGGGGATTCCGGTCACAGACAGCAAGGTAACCCGGGAGTATTCCTATGTGAAATGGCAGGAATCACGCAGTGTGGGCTATGAAGCTGATACAAAGAATCAGTATGGTGATACGGACCTGGGTAAAAAGGGAAAAAGGGATGAAATGATAGGGGAAGGGAAAATAACAGCCGAGGATTTTGACTCTGCTGTTGCACAATCTTCCACTGCCTTTTATGAATCACTGGCTGAAAAGATAAAGGTATGCCGGGATGAGTTTAAAAAATTAGATGTCATAGTGGATGAAAAATTCGGGTCACAGGGTCCAAGGATATCTGATTTGGGCAGCTTTATTGAGGAGTACGAAAGATTGATTACTAAGATACTAAAAGACAAAGGGGGACATATCCCTGGCGCTGAAACTGAAGCAATAAAGGCGGTTGAGCAGCAGTCTTTGGAAATTGAGGCAGGGGAGGAGGAAGAGGAAAACAAAGAATTACAGACTTTGTCCGGAACAGAAACAGCACAAAAAACGCAGTATATCGGAATTTCTGCAGCAGGGGTTTCTGATTCAATGGATTATGAAAAGGCTGTGTGGCAGGAGGCGCTTCAAATCATGAAGACTTCGGGGATTAAAAAGGCGCTGGATCAACTTCTTTCAGCCTGCAACAGCGCGCCATCCGTAAGGGAAAGAAACCGTTATCGCCTTCTTATTGCCAAACTTTGCCTTAAGGCAAACAGGCCTGATCTTGCAAGTCCCATTGTTGAAGAATTGCACGCATTAATTGAGGAACTGCATTTAGACAAGTGGGAATCACCAGTATGGATTGCAGAGGTAATTGATGCATTATACCAATGCCTGACAAAAGGCGGATCTGATGAAGATACAGCCAGGGCAAAAACACTCTTCCAAAAACTGTGCACAACAGATGTAACAAAGGCGATTAGTTATGGTAAGTAAAATTAAACATTACCCAAGCGGGCGGCTTCGTAAAAAGCTCCAGGTGTAAGGCGCGCAAATCCTGAGGAATGAGGCGTACTTTGTTGGTACGTCGAATGACGAAGGATGCATCGCAACGCCGCACGACCCATTGCATTTACTTCGTAGCAATGGGTACCCCGCTTTTTACGAAGCCGCCCAACATGAAAGGAGAGGATTATGGCAAAAAAAGAAAGCTTACAGCATAAACTCGACAGAGTAAGGTCACCCAGGGTACAAATTACCTATGATGTGGAGATCGGCGATGCAATTGAGATGAAGGAAATACCTTTTGTTGTCGGTGTCCTGGCTGATTTATCAGGTAATCCCGACGAACCGCTTCCAAAGCTGAAGGACAGAAAATTCATAGAGATAGACAGGGACAATTTCGACAAGGTGCTTGAGGGGATGAAACCCAGACTGGCCTTCAGGGTGGATAATAAGATAACAGGAGACGACACCAAAATGGCAGTAGAATTGCGTTTCAAGAGTATGGAAGATTTTCATCCTGAACACGTTGCTGACCAGGTAACACCGATTCGAAAATTAGTGGACGCAAGACGCAGGCTTTCCGACCTTCTCAGTAAGTTAGATGGCAATGATAAGCTTGATGAGTTGTTGCAGAATGTAATGTCCAATACAGACTCCTTACAAAAGCTCAGCAAGGAGGCTGGGGTAGAAAAAACAGAAGAAGGACAAACTTGATGGCCTCGTAAAAACTCAGGGAAGCGGACGGCTTTGAAAAAAGCTCCAGGTGCAAGGAGCGCAAATCCTGAGGAATGAGGCGTACTTTGTTGGTACGCCGCAATGACGAAGGATGCAGCGCAACGCCGCAGATGGACTTTTTACGAAGCCGTCAAACTAAAGAATAACGAAAGGAGGAACATATGGCTGAACAACAGGAAGAACAAGCTCAGGCTGCTCAGGGGCAGGAGGTTCAGGAGGAAAAGGGCCTTTTAGACCAGATTTTAGAACAGGGCCGCATGATCCGTGACGAGAGTCAGAGAGGATGGGCGCGGGATGTAATAAGCGAGTTTGTCAAAGAGATAATGGAAGGCACCATAACGGTTTCAAAAGACACGGAACGTATGATCAATGCCAGAATTGCCCAGATTGACAAACTGATTTCCGGACAACTCAATGAAATTATGCATAACCCGGATTTTCAGAAACTTGAAGCGTCATGGAGAGGGTTGAATTATCTTGTACAGAATACTGAAACAGGAGAGAAGCTGAAACTAAGGGTTATGAACGTTTCCAAAAAAGATCTCCTCAAAGACATGGAAAAGGCGAGTGAGTTTGACCAGTCTACCCTTTTCAAAAAGGTATATGAAGAAGAATTCGGCATGTTCGGCGGAGCATCCTACGGGGCATTAATTGGTGATTATGAATTTGGAAACAATCCCCAGGATCTCTCGCTTCTTGAAAAGATATCAGAGGTGGCTGCTTCAGCCCATGCGCCTTTTATCTCTGCGGCCTCACCGGCTTTATTTAACTGGGACAGCTTCGCAGAACTTGGCGGCCCCCGCGACCTTACAAAGATATTTCAAAGCGTGGAATATGCCAAGTGGAAGTCATTCCGTGAATCTGAAGATTCAAGGTATGTGGCTTTGGCGCTGCCTCATATACTAATGCGGCTTCCTTATGGCCAGGCAAATGTTCCTGTGGAAAATTTCAATTTTGAGGAAGATGTGGACGGTACTGACAGCAGCAAGTACCTATGGAGTAATGCGGCATATGCGCTCGGCACACGCATTACAGATGCCTTTGCAAAGTATCACTGGACTACTGCTATCAGGGGTGTGGAAGGAGGCGGACTGGTTTCAGGACTGCCGGTTCATACCTTTAAAACAGATGAAGGAGATGTGGCGCTTAAGTGTCCTACGGAGATAGCTGTTACAGACAGACGCGAAAAGGAATTTGCCGATCTCGGCTTCATCCCTCTTGTTCATTGCAAGGGGACCGATTATGCGGCATTTTTCAGCACACAGACGGCCAACAGGCCAAAGGTGTATGACACAGATTCTGCCAATGCCAATGCGAGGTTGTCTTCACAGTTGCAATACATACTGGCTGTTTCAAGGTTTGCCCACTATCTGAAGGCAATGATGAGAGACAAGATTGGCAGCTTTATGACACGTAAAAACGCCGAGGATTTTCTTAACCGCTGGATTGCCGGTTATGTACTGCTTGATGACAATGCCTCACAGGAGGCAAAGGCAAGTCATCCTTTGCGGGAGGCGAGGATTGATGTAAGCGAGATTCCTGGTAAGCCGGGCGCATACAGGGCGGTTGCATTCCTGAAACCGCATTACCAATTAGATGAACTGACCGTATCGTTGAGGCTCGTTGCAAACCTGCCTCCTCCTGCAAAACAATAGCAGGATGCGGTTTTTATAAACAGTATAATTTTTTAAAAGGAGGGAACAAACAATGGCATTTGACGCATATTTGAAAATTGATGGTATTCCTGGTGAAAGCACTGACAGCAAACACAAGGATTGGTTAGAAGTACTTTCTTTTAGCTGGGGTGTGTCCCAGCCTGCTTCCGGTTCTGCAAGCAGCGGCGGAGGCCGGTCGGCAGAACGGGCTAATTTCTCGGATTTTTCTATTGTTAAAACTCTCGACAAGGCCTCTCCCAAGCTTGCCCTGTTTTGCGCCAAAGGAGAACATATTAAAGAGATAACACTTACACTGAACCGTGCCTCAGGAGACAAACAGAAATACATGGAATACAAGTTAAGCGATGCTATTGTCAGTTCAGTAAGTCCCGGAGGCTCTTCTCAGGGAGGGGATACCCTTCCGCTTGAATCGGTCTCATTTAACTATGGCAAAGTAGAGTTGACTTACACTGAGACGGATCATGCTACCGGTAAACCCAAAGGTGATATCAAAACACACTGGGACCTTAAGCAAAACAGCGGCGGATAAGATTTCTTGTAAGGCATGAATCAGAACCAGAATATTCAAACATCTGTATTGGACAGGCTCATTGATTATGAACCAGGGGTTTCTCATGAGCCTGTTCAGAATCGTTTACCCGGCATTAATCAGATAAAAGCCTCGGTAATCAGAGACCTTGAAAATCTTCTGAACACAAAACGTTTTATTTTTCCTGTTCCTGTTGAATACAGAGAAGTCAGTAACTCACTGTTTGTGTACGGCCTGCGTGACTTTACATCTCAGGACCCAAGAAGTCCATCATTGAAGCAGCAGCTTCGTAATGATGTGGAAAAAACTATTTCACGGTTTGACAGCAGACTGAGAAATATAACTGTGCGTCTTGAAACATCTAAACAAAACGAACGTAGTGTCAGGTTCAGGATTACAGGTCTCTTAGTTATTGCCACTCAAACCGAACCGGTTACGTTCGACACCTATTTTGATATTAACAGGGGGGAGTATGTCATTACAAAGTGACAGGATTTATTTTTAATGGATGACGAGCTTCTAAATTATTACGAACAGGAACTTACATTTATCAGGGAGATGGGGGTTGAGTTTGCGAAGAAGTACCCCAAGATTGCAGGCAGGCTGCTTCTTGAGCCGGACAAGTGTGAAGACCCGTTTACCGAACGACTGATTGAGGCATTTGCCTTTCTCAGCGGACGCATACATAAAAAGATTGATGACGACTTCCCGGAAATTACAGAATCATTACTAAGTATTATCTATCCCCATTACATAAACCCCATACCCTCAATGTCAATTGTGAAGTTCGGGCCTGTAAAGCAAAACATACCGGCTGCCGGCTATAAGCTGAATAAAAATATCATGCTCTACTCAAAACCCGTAAATGGTACACCATGCCAGTTTACAACATGTTATCCGGTCACGATATGGCCGGTTGAGGTTGTCTCGGCAGGACTGCAGGATCCGAAAAAACCGCTGAAAGACGCCAGGCAGGTCATTGTTATTCAACTGAAGACTTTCAACAACATAAACTTTTCTGAACTCAACTGGGAGAATCTGCGTTTTTCCCTTAACGGACCTCAACAGCATGTCTATCATCTCTATGAGCTTTTGTTAAACAACGTCTGCCATATAGAATGTGAATATAAAAATAAACAGGGATTAACAGAGCGAATATCGCTGTCGGCGGATGACATAAAACCCGTAGGTTTTGAGTCCGATGAGGTCATGCTTCCCTACTCTTCAAGATCCCTTCCTGGTTATCTGCTGCTTTTTGAATACTTTTGTTTCCCTGAAAAGTTTCTTTTTTTTGATCTCAGTAATCTTGGAATATTTAAAAAAACGAACATTAAAGATACCATTGATATCTGTATTTACATTAACAGGGAGGCCAAATCAAACCTTGTGATTAATAAGGATACCTTTTGCATCAATACAACACCTGTAATAAATTTATTCAAACGTATTGCAGAACCAATACGTATTGAGCATACGAAAACAAATTATCATGTGATTCCGGACATCAGAAGACAGGAGGCAACCGAGATTTACAGCATTGACAGGGTCACTGCTTCATCAGTTTCATCTCCTGGTAAAGAATTTGAATTCAGTCCTTTCTATTCCTTAAGGCACCATCTTGATGATGATTATGTTAATGTGCGGAGGGCCTACTGGAATATACAGCGTCAGGATGCAGGGAAAAAGGGGGACAACGGTACAGAGGTCTTTTTATCTTTTGCTGATCTTAATTTTGAAGCAGTGGACCCTGAGGCAGAGATTTTAACTGTTTATACCACCTGCACCAATAGGGACATCCCAGGCCGGCTCCCGTTCGGGGATTCCTCAGGTGATTTTGATATGGAGGTTGCCGCACCTGTTTCAAGGATAAACTGTTTAATAAAGCCGACCCCTTCCCGCAGACCATCACTGGAAGGAGCGCTTCAGTGGCGCCTCATATCACATCTTTCCCTGAACTATCTTTCCATCGTCCGGGGAGGGGAGGACGCACTCAGGGAGATCCTCAGGATTTATGACTTTGATAATTCGCCATCTACGAGACAGCAGATAAACGGTATAGTATCTGTTCAGTCACAGCATGTCACAAAAAGAATAGGCATGTCCTTTTCCCGCGGTGTGAGGGTCACTATTGAGTTTGACGAAGATAAATTTGTCGGAGCAGGACTCTACCTTTTTGCAAGCGTACTTGAAAGATTCCTGGGTCAGTATGTTTCAATAAACTCATTCTCGCAATTAGTCGTAAAAACCATACAAAGAAAAGAGGTATTAAAGGAATGGGCTCCGCGGAGCGGCAATCAGGTACTTCTTTAAAAGGGCGCCTTTCTAAGGAATTCTATCGGTTTTCCTTTTTTAAGGCGGTCAGTCTGCTTGAGAATCTCTTTCCCGGAAAAAAACCTCTCGGGAAAACTCTGACACCGGCTGAAGAAGCAGTGCGGTTCTCTTCAAAGATTGGTCTTTCATTTCCGCCAAGCGATATCTCCATGCTAAAGCACAATGATAATGAAATGCCTGTTGATATGGAAGTTGCCTTTATGGGATTAATCGGCCCATCCGGAGCGCTGCCGCACTGGTACAATGAACAAGCGGTAGAGAGGGCATATAATAAAGATTTCACTCTTAAGGCCTTTTATGATATTTTCAATCACCGTCTCATCTCTCTTTTTTACCTGGCATGGAAAAAACATAAATTATCCGCAACCTATCTGCCGGATGGTAAAGACAAAATATCCTCCTGCCTTCTTAATCTTGTTGGACTTGGCACCCGGGGGCTTAGCGAATTACTTGATATTCCGGATAAAGGGATGGTGTATTATTACAGCGGTCTTTTGTCAGGACCGTCACAGTCTGCAATCACAATAGAGTCAGCGCTGGGATATTTTGCTGAGACCACCGTCAATGTGCAACAGTTTATCGAACAACTGCTTCCTATCAGTAAGGAAGATCAAACTCAGATCGGCGGGGTAAATTCTCAGCTCGGAGTTAATACTGTTTGTGGAAGTTATTTCTACGAGAATAAATCGAAATTCAGGGCAAAGATGGGACCAATGGGATACACTAACTTTCAACGACTACTGCCGTCAGGAGATATGCTTGGTTCAGCCTTTTCTCTTGTGAAATATATGGTTGGTATAGAATATGAATTTGACGTGAGCCTGATACTCAAACGTGAGGAGGTACCTCCGTGTATACTCGGACAGAAAAGTCCGGCGCCTCCGTTATTAGGCTGGACCACGTGGGTGAAGGCGCAGGGGGTAGTGCATAATGAAGACCCGTGTGTAACATTTGGGGAAAGCGATTTAAAGACAAAAAAAAACGATTCACCACAGAGTACACAGAGAGAAAATATATTTAAAGATAACGTCCAATAAATTAGAGGGCACAGAGGGGTGGAACAGAATGCTTTTTAACATATTGATATTTATTTTTTTCTCTGAGTTCTCTGTGGTTAGGTTTTGAAAATACTGTAAAATAAAAAAGGAGACATGCTATGGTGAAATCTAACATTAAGTCATTGATCGGTAAATTAAATGAAACCTGCCGCAAGGCACTCGAATCAGCAGCCGGTCTTTGTCTTTCTCAAACCCACTATGAAGTTGACATCGAGCACTTTCTTATCAAACTGCTCGAAATGCCGGACACTGACATTCAAAAGATCCTGAGGCATTTTGAGATTAATGAAACGCGTCTGGTGAATGATCTGACGCGCACCATAGAGGGTTTTAAAAGGGGCAATGCGAGAACACCTGCGCTTTCTCCGCGCATCCCCAGGATGGTGCAGGATGCATGGCTTGTAGCCTCAATTGATTTCAGGATGCCTGTGGTTCGTTCGGGACATATTATTCTATCACTAATGAGCTCAGACGAAATGGCGCGGATGCTGGTGTCAGGCTCTGATGAGTTTAAAAAGATCTCTGTTGAGACACTGAGTCAGCATTTATCTGAGATTATTGCAGGTTCCGGTGAAGATCATGAGGTTGCCGCGGGAAGGACAGATGTTACATCACCTGCGGGCATCCCTGCAAAAGGCACAAAGGCCCTGGACCAGTTTACGATAAATCTGACTGAGAAGGCCCGTAAAGGCGGGATAGACCCTGTGCTGGGACGTGATTTTGAGATAAGGCAGATGATAGATATCCTTATACGCCGAAGGCAGAACAATCCAATACTGACAGGTGAGGCCGGAGTTGGAAAGACAGCGGTGGTTGAAGGATTTGCATTAAGAATAGCGCAGGGAGATGTGCCGCCGCCTTTGAGAAATGTGGCAGTGCAGACGCTTGATCTGGGTCTCCTGCAGGCCGGGGCAGGGATAAAGGGAGAATTTGAAGGCCGGCTCAAATCTATAATCGAAGAAGTCAAGGCATCTCCGATCCCTA
>JAHFER010000053.1 GCA_023248365.1 Nitrospirota bacterium | reverse complement strand
TAAGAATGCCGTCTACATCAAGCAGAATAAATCTTACCTTCTCAGCCTTCTCTTGTAGTGTTTCTAACTCTTTCATTTTATAAAATATTTTCTAACCACAGAGACACAGTGGCACAGAGCCAGGAATTAAGATATATAAAAAATAATATTTTTTCTCTGTGTCTCCGTGCCTCAGTGGTTCAATTTTGTTTTTTTCCGTACTAAACTATCCCCTTACGCAATAAATCATGCAAATGTATTACCCCCTGAACTGTCCTGTCTTCATTCAGAATAACGAGGGAGGTAATTGAATGGTCTTCCATCATCTTTAGAGCTGTCACAGCAAGGGCATTTTTAGATATGACCTTTGGATTTTTCGTCATGACTTCTTTAGCCGTTAATTTGAACAGGTCTTTCTCCATCCCTGTCCATCTTTCAAGTAATCTTCTTAGGTCTCCGTCAGTTATTATACCTAAAAATTTTTTATCATTATCTACTACTGTTGACATTCCAAGTTTCCTCGAGGTCATCTCACATATTACATCTTTCATATAACTATTTTCATTAACAGCGGGAACATCAGGAATCTTATGCATAATATCTTCCACTTTAAGAAATAGCCTTTTCCCAAGCATTCCACCAGGGTGAAAGAGTGCAAAATCGTCTTCTTTAAAGCCCCTCTTTTCAAGCAGGGCTATAGCAAGTGCATCCCCCATAGCAAGTGTAACAGTAGTACTGGCGGTTGGAACTATGTTCATTGGACACGCCTCTTCTTTGACACTCACATCCAGTACTATGTCACTGTTCTTTGATAATGTTGAAACGTATCTGCCGGTCAGGCATATTAATCTCAGATTCATACGTTTAAAGGCAGGCAGTAGCGCCACAATCTCATCGGTCTCGCCGCTGTTTGAAATAGCAAGTATAACATCATCCTTCATTACCATGCCGATATCTCCATGAATACCTTCTGCAGGATGAAGGAAAAAGGATGGAGTACCTGTACTTGCAAATGTAGCGCTAATCTTTTTACCTATAAGGCCGGACTTTCCCATACCAGTAACTACAACACGGCCCTTACAGTTGTATAATAAATCAACTGCCTCTGAAAAGTCGTTATTAAGCCGGCCTATTAAATCTTCAATAGCCTTGGCCTCTATAGAAAGTACACGCTTACCAATCTCTATGCTCATATCTTATTGTTCCTTTGCAAAAATATTGAAAGCCTCCAAGAGTAGATTAAAAATCAAAAATAAAAATGCAAAGATACAATTCAAAATGCAAAAATATCAATTTTCATCAGCATTTTTTAATTTTAATTTGTCATTTTGATTTTTTATCTTTGATTTTTTATTTTCTTATGTTTAATTAAACCAAAATAAGAATGAACTTATATTTTCCTTTATACAAAAACTTCATCTCTCATCCTGATAAAGTTTCCAAGACCGGTTAAATCAAGAATAAATTTCCCTACATCTTTTAGCGGGAATTGTGTGGCCTTGTCAGACAGTGCGTTTGTTGGATCAGGATGCACCTCCATAAAGATACCTCTGCAACCTGCAGCCACCGCTGCCCGTGAAAGTGGAACGATAAATTCACTCTGGCCGCCTGAGGCATTTCCTATCCCGCCGGGAAGTTGAACGCTGTGGGTTGCATCAAAGACCACAGGATAACCAAATGACTTCATCACAGGGATTGCCCTCATATCCACTACAAGGTTATTATAGCCAAACATAGCTCCCCGCTCTGTAAGTAATATACTTCTATTTCCGGTTGATTCAACCTTCTCTACTGCATTTTTCATATCCCAGGGAGAAAGGAATTGCCCTTTTTTTATATTTACGGCATTTCCTGTTGAGGCAGCGGCAATTAAAATATCTGTCTGTCTGCAAAGGAATGCAGGTATCTGAATTATATCAATTATATCTTTTACCCTTGCGGCCTCTTCAGGATGATGTATATCAGTTAACAACGGAAGACCTGTTTTCAACTTTACCTTTTCAAGAATCTTTAAACCCGCCTCAATACCCGGCCCCCTGAAAGAGGAAACAGATGTCCTGTTTGCCTTGTCATAAGATGCCTTAAATATTATTGGAACATTGTGAAATTCTGAAATCTTTCTGAGTTCCGAAGCGACCTCCAAAACCATCCCTTCATCTTCAATAACACACGGCCCGGCTATAAAAAAGAGCGGCGAGTGAGTTGTTGTAAAAAGTTCTTTAATATTAACTTCCATTCATAATCTCCTATGGACTTTACTGCGCTTCAAATCCCCCTGATTCCTTACTTCTGTTCACTGTTTACTGTTCTTCAGTTGTTTCACCGCCGCCGCTATAAATGATGTAAAAAGCGGATGTGGCGAAGCTGGTTTTGATTTAAATTCAGGATGAAACTGTGTGGCAAGAAACCATGGATGTTCTTTAATCTCTACTATTTCAACAAGGTCCTTTTCTGAATATATACCGCTGATAGCAAGTCCATTCTTTATAAATATGTCCCTGTAATCATTGTTGAATTCATATCTGTGACGATGCCTCTCGTATATCAAAGCACTTCGGTAAGAATGATATGCAAGCGAATTAGGCATAAGCACACAGGGATATGCCCCAAGGCGCATAGTGCCCCCCTTTTCCACTCCTTCCTGGCCCGGCATAATATGAATTACAGGTTGATCAGCCTTTTCATCAAACTCTGTACTATTGGCTCCTTTGATACCTGCTACATTCCTTGCAAATTCAATGACTGCACACTGCATCCCCAGACATATCCCAAAGAATGGGATATTGTGTTCCCTTGCAAATCGTATTGATGCTATCTTCCCTTCAATCCCCCTGTTACCGAAACCTCCGGGAACTAATATACCTTGTACATTGGAAAAGAAAGTTTCAGGCCCAATCTTCTCAACCTCTTCTGCATCAATCCATTGAATATCCACTGCTGCCTTATTTGCTATTCCGCCATGTATTAAAGCCTCAAACAGACTCTTATAGGAATCTTTAAGATCGACATATTTACCCACAACAGCTATCTTAACCCTGCATTCAGGGTTTTTCACCCGGTGTGTTATATCTTCCCATGCCTTAATGTCTGAAGTACCTGCAGATAAGTTTAAGTTTTTTAAAATTATCTTATCAAGCCCGTCTTCATGGAGCATAAGCGGGACTTCATAAATGCTATCCACATCCCTTGCAATTATCACAGCCTCAGGCGCAACATTACAGAACAGGGCAATCTTCCTTTTTGCCTCATGGGGAATAGGCCTGTCAGTCCTGCATAGCAGTATATCCGGCTGTATACCTATTTCCCGTAATTTGTTTACACTGTGCTGTGTCGGTTTTGTCTTTAGCTCATCCGCCGCCTTAACAAATGGGATTAAGGTAAGATGGATATACAGGGTCCTATCCTTGGGAAGGTCAAACCTGAACTGCCTGATAGCCTCAAGAAAAGGCAGGCTTTCGATGTCTCCAACAGTACCGCCGATCTCAACTATTACAACGTCTTTTGAATCTGCAAGATCAAGAACACATTTTTTGATTTCATCAGTTATATGAGGGACCATCTGGACCGTCCCGCCGAGATACTCTCCCCTGCGTTCTTTGGTAATGACATTGAAATATATCTTTCCTGTAGTAAAGTTATTCGCACGTGCAGCAATAAAATTAGTGAACCTTTCGTAATGCCCCAGGTCCATGTCTGTCTCTGCTCCATCATCTGTTACAAAGACCTCTCCGTGCTGAAAGGGGTTCATTGTCCCGGGGTCAACATTTATATATGGATCAAATTTGAGAAATGTAACCTTCAACCCTGCGCTTTCAAGAAGAGTTCCTATAGAGGCAGCCGCAATCCCTTTTCCAAGGGATGAGACAACACCTCCTGTAACAAAAATAAATTTAGAATTGCTATTTTCATTCATGTTATATTACCTTACTTTCAATTTGTTTTAGATCTTCTGGTGTATCAATCCTGTAGGATTCATACCCTGTTTCTTTTACCTTTATACTGTATCCATGCTCTATTGCCCTGAGCTGCTCTAATTTCTCAAGATTCTCAAGCATTGTGGTTGGAAGCGTGCAGAACCGGAGGAGGAAATCTTTCCTGTATGCATATATTCCAAGGTGCTTATAAAAGGTTTTAGAAGGAAGGGAACTATTTGCATCTGATACCATGTCACGAATGTGTGGGATAGGGGACCTTGAGAAATAAAGGGCAAAATCATTAATGTCTGTTACCACTTTGACAACATTCTTGTTCTTCAACTCTTCGGAATCGGTTATTTCTATTTTAAATGTCCCCATCTTAATAGTAGTATCTTCAATAAACATATTAATGAGGTCATCAATCATTTCAGGGCCTTTTAATATCTCATCTGCCTGGAGGTTAATAATAATATCCTCCTCCGATTTCTCTGCAACTTCTGCACAGCGGTCAGAACCTGTTCTTGGTTTTGAAGAGGTCATAACAACACTCCCGCCAAATCCTGATACTGCATTATATATATTTATGTCGTCTGTGGCTACTACTACCCTGTTAACAAGAGTGGATTTTTTTACAGCATCATAAGTCCACTGAATAAGGGGTTTTGAATGCAATACTGCAAGAGGTTTTCCGGGAAATCTTGTTGAACCATATCTTGCAGGAATTATAACTAATGCTTTGTTATTCATATTACTGTTTACTATTCACTAATGTATTAATAAGCTGTTCCCGCTTAACCGTTGCAGTTCCTACAATTCCAACCACAATACCAGCAGCATAATTTGCTATGATTGAAGCATCCGGAAATCCTGCCTCCGCCGCAATAGATAGTGCAAGTGTACTTACTACAGTATCCCCGGCGCCTGTAACGTCAAACACGTCTCTGGCAACAGACGGGACATGAAAAACATTACCGTTTCTTTCAAACAGGCTCATCCCATGTTCCCCGCGTGTTATAAGGATAGCTGTTGCACCTGATTGTTTAAGGAGTATCTCCCCGGCCTGATGGAGTGACTCCTCATCAACTATTTTAATCCCTGACGCTGTTGCTGCCTCATTTGTATTTGGTGTAATTATAGTTGCCCCTGTATAGTAATTAAAGTGCTTTAGCTTAGGGTCAACTAAAACGCTTAAATTATTCTCCATTGCAATTTCTAAAACCCCTTTAACCAGATGACTTGTAACTACCCCCTTAGCATAATCTGAAATAACAATTATCCCTGTGTCCTTAATATGCGTCCTGATATATTCAAGTATTATGTCCTGTGCCTGTGTGGATATCTCACCTCTGGATTCATGGTCAAATCGTACTACATGCTGGCTATGCGCTACTACCCTTGTCTTCTTAGATGTCGGGCGTCCGTCTTCAACAACAATCCCTCCTGTGTCAATACCATTTGACCTGAGTGAATGAGTAATCCAACGCCCCATTTCATCATGCCCGACAACGCCGCAAATCCTGACCTTCCCATCGAGGGAAAGGATATTATTGGTAACATTTCCTGCACCACCGAGCATGTACCCTTCCTTCTGAACATCTACAATAGGTACAGGGGCCTCCGGTGAAATCCTCTCCACCTTTCCCCATATATAATGATCAGCAATAATGTCACCAATTACAAGTACATTTGCCTTATCAAAATTTTGTATACATTGAATTAATCGTTGAGTATTCATTTAATCAAATGCCCAAGCCTGTCCCATCTAACCCACTGATCCACACCATCCCAGGACCAGTAAATAATAAATGCCTTTCCTTTAATCTTGTTTAGTTTTACAAATCCCCAGTACCTGCTGTCAAGGCTGAAATCCCTGTTGTCACCCATACAAAAATAAGAACCTTCCGGAACAACAATAGGACCAAAGTTATCACGTGGTTGAATGCCATAAGGATATATTACCGGATCACCATGTTCCGGGTATGATTCATCAAGCATCTTTCCATTAATAAAAACCCTTTTTTCCTTTATCTCCAGTGTATCTCCGGGAAGGCCAATGACCCTTTTAATAAAATCCTTGCTCTCATCATCAGGATATTTAAAAACAATAATATCCCCGCGGTTGGGTGTTTTAAATGGAATAATAATCCTGTCTGTAAATGGAATTTTCGTACCATAAATAAATTTATTCACAAGGATATGATCGCCTATCTTCAGCGTCGGGATCATTGAACCTGATGGTATCTTAAATGCCTGGATAAAAAATGCCTTGATTATCATAGCCATTACAACGGCTATTACAATTGATTCAATATATTCTCTTATTATATTTTTTTTATCTTTTGTCTTATTCATAATACTAATCTTTCACCTGAAGTATCGCCAGAAATGCCTCCTGCGGAATTTCTACCCTTCCAAACTGTTTCATGCGTTTTTTCCCTCTCTTTTGCTTTTCCAATAGTTTCCTCTTCCTGGAGATATCTCCACCATAGCATTTAGCAATAACATTCTTCTTTAAGGCCTTAACCGTTTCCCTCGCAATAATCTTGGCCCCGATTGCCGCCTGTACAGCCACTTCAAACATCTGCTGGGGTATCATCTCCTTCATCTTTTCAGCTAACTGACGCCCCCGGATTTCAGCCTTATCCCTGTGCGTAATAAAAGACAGGGCATCTACAATCTCTCCATTTAACAGTATGTCAAGCCTGACAAGGTTTGATTCCCAGTAGCCTAACAATTCGTAATCAAGAGACGCATAACCTTTAGAGATTGACTTAAGTTTGTCGTAAAAGTCAAGGACTATCTCATTAAGAGGAAGCTCATATGTCAGCATCATTCGATCCTTACTGACATACTTCAGTTCCCGCTGGATACCGCGGCGCTCCTGGCACAATCCTATTATAGCGCCTGCAAATTCTGAAGGAGTGATTATGGTTGCCAGAATAAACGGCTCTTCAAACTTTTCAATAAATTGAATCTGTGGGAGTCTTGCCGGGCTGTCAACTGAATGGACATTTCCATCTGTGGTTGTCACCCTGTAAACAACTGTAGGGGCTGTGCTGATTAGATCCAATCCAAATTCACGTTCTAACCGCTCATGAATAATCTCCATATGAAGAAGTCCAAGATAGCCGCATCGAAATCCAAATCCAAGGGCAAGAGAACTTTCCGGTTCAAATGTAAAAGATGAGTCATTCAACCTCAATTTTTCTACAGCATCCCGTAGTGTCTTATAGTCGTCTACATCCATTGGATAAAGACCTGCAAAGACCATGGGTTTTACTTCTCTGTAGCCGGGAAAAGCGTTTTCTGTAGGGTTAGAGGCATCAGTAATAGTATCTCCTATCTTTGTGTCTCCTACCTTTTTAATACCTGCCACCAGAAATCCTACCTCACCCGCAGTTAATTCATCTACAATGACAGGCTTTGGTGTGAAGATACCTAAGGATTGAACTTCCAGGATATTACCAGTGGACATCAGTTTTATCTGCTGACCCGGAAAAATCTTTCCATCAACTACCCTTATCAAAACAATCACCCCCTGATAATTGTCATACCACGAGTCAAACATAAGGGCTTTAAGCGGCCGGTTCGGATCTCCTGCCGGCGGAGGGATCTTTGAAATTATAGATTCCAGTATCTCTACAGTACCAATTCCCTCTTTGGCGCTTGCAGGGATTGCCCCACTGGCATCCAGACCAAGTACCTCTTCTATCTGCCTCTTTGCATCTTCAACATCAGCGCCGGGCAGATCAATCTTATTTATAACAGGAACTATTTCGAGATTATTATCAATGGCAAGATAAGTGTTTGCTATGGTTTGTGCCTCCACCCCCTGAGATGCATCAACAATCAGAAGAGCGCCCTCACATGCGGCAAGGCTCCTTGAAACTTCGTAAGTAAAATCTACGTGACCAGGGGTGTCTATGAGGTTCAGGATATATTGCTTCCCATCCTTTGCCTTATAAGTAAGACGTACAGCATGGGCCTTTATTGTAATTCCACGCTCACGTTCAAGGTCCATGGCATCAAGAACCTGATCTTTAAAATCCCTTGACTCTAAAGCCCCTGTATGTTCAAGGAGACGATCGGCTAAAGTGGACTTGCCATGGTCAATATGAGCAATAATTGAAAAGTTTCTAATCAGTTCCTGGAGCGCCATTTTTTTGGGTCAATTCATATTAAAAAATGAAATTATAAGGGAATCAGGCTGGCATTGTCAAATTTGGGGGAATGACACTTTCACATGTGGTTTATATCGTTTTTTGTTTCATTGATTGGGATTGGAAAATAGCTTCAGCACCTTCTGGAACTTTGGATGCCTTAGTGTCCGTAAAGCCTTTGATTCAATCTGCCGGATTCTCTCGCGGGATACATTCAACTGAGCTGCAATCTCATCTAATGAATATGTCATGCTGCCGCCTATTCCATAACGCATTTTTAAAACATTCTCCTCCTTAGGCGACAGAACCGACATGACCTCTTTCAATTGCTCATTAAGCTCAACACTTTCAGCCCCTTCATGAGGCGCTGAGGCATTTGTGTCTTCAATAAAATCTATAAGCATGGTATCTTCTTCGCCGCCCACCAGACTTTCAAGGGACACTGTTTCAAGATCAATATTCATTACCTCTTCTATCTTTTCGACCGGAAGTTTCAATATCTCTGATAATTCCTGGTTTGAAGGCTCCCTCCCCTTCTCCTGTAAAAAGTGATATGAAGTGCGGTTGATCTGGCTAAGAGTATCTGTAATGTGCTGTGGAATCCTGATGGTCCTTGACTGGTCAGCAATGCCCCTTGATACAGCCTGCCGTATCCACCATGTTGCATATGTAGAAAATCTGTAGCCTCTCTGATATTCAAATTTCCCTACAGCATGCATCAGCCCGATATTTCCTTCCTGAATGAGATCAGATATCGGAAGCCCCCTGTTAAGGTATTTTCTGGCAATACTAACAACAAGCCTGAGATTTGCCTTTACAAGTCTGTCTTTTGCCTCTTCTATATCAAGGTCAATCAATCTAAGGTTCTTTAACATACCCTCGACACTCGGTTGGTCCATTCCAACTTTTCCAGACAATTCACTTCTCTTAAACTCCTGTTCAATATTTTGCAACTTCTCAATTATCTTCTCATAAATATCCGTCTCTTTATCAATCTCATTAAGCAGCTTTATTAATCTCTCTTCATCCCTTATATCAGCCTTATAAATCTCTTCAGCTTCATTTATTTTCCCAATAAAATCTCTAAGATTATCTTCGCCCTCAAGCAGGAACCCTTCATCATCATAACTGATTACCTTTTTGA
>JAHFER010000052.1 GCA_023248365.1 Nitrospirota bacterium | reverse complement strand
TGAAAGACCGTTCCTCAGGCCTTTTATAATGTTTGGGGATTTCAGCCGGGATTTCTAAAACCTGCATATCAATTCCTCCACTTCATTGTTCGTATTGTCAAAACCTAACCACAGAGTGCACAGAGAAAAGCAGTTTTTCTTGATTTATTATATTGTTTTTCTCTGTGTTCGCTGCGGTGAATCCCCTTTTTAGGTTTAAATCATCTTCATATTTCTGCAGGAAGTAGTGAATAGTTTCAACCCTTATCTTAATAGAACCCGAAGGCTTGTTTTCATCAATATCATGGAATGTAAAGTAAGGTGTTTGTGTAGCAGCTAAAATCTCTTCAATAACAGAATACACAGGGGCGTCATGACCGCATCTGAAATTAGACAGGTCCACTGCAACAAGATTCGGGTGTCTTGCAACGTACTTGGTACCCCATAATTTTATGTTTGTATTTTCACTGAAGGAGTTCTTCCACACATCAGTAATATCCAACGGATGAGAAAGCTCCCCCCGTCTAATCTCTTCACCGAACAACCTTTCAAGGCTCTCTTCATCAACAGGCAGTGACTCAATTGTCAGGATAGGATAACCATATCTCTGTATCTCAGAGAGTATCTCGTGATTTAACCCGGGGTCATTATGGTAAGGTCTGCCTAACAAAACTACACCAACCTTATTTTCCTGCTCTATCTTATGAAGGATCTCCCTGCCTTTTTGCCGCATGTTTTCTGAATAAGCTGTCATTGCCAGGTATCCGGCATCCATTGCCTCTGTATTGTCATTTTTACTTATACCAAACAACTGAGATCCAAAAAGGTGCATCTGTTTTTCAAACAGCTCTGGTTCTCCCATATTAAAGTGGGGATTCAAAAATTTTACACCATTTTTCAAAAAGTTATCTTCTTCCTTAGTGAATGCCGCCTTTACAACCTCAGGCGTTGCCGCAACCGTAGGACAGGAGGCATTGGCTGTAGTATTCTTTAACTCTGACGGCAGATCCAATAAAATCGGGAAGAATATTACATCCGGTTTTGTCTTTTTTGTGTATAAAAGATTATGTGTATGTGAGAGGGCTACCTTACTCGGGAAACAGCCGTCTATCGAGCCGCGCCTTGATCCCTCTTTATACATCGTTTGATTGGTGTAATCAGAGAATATTATGTTTTTGTAATCCACGCCAAGTTTTTCAAACCAGGCTATGAAAAATGGGGCAACAGAGTACATATTCAGGATTCTTGGAAAACCTATTTTCAGTTTGGCAATATCTGAATTTGGAATTAAAGATTCAGATTTATGATTTGTGACAGCAGATTTGAGATTCAAAATCTTTGAGAAAATATCTGAAGACTTAGGTTTAGCAGGCGCTGTGGATGCAATAGCGGTGTTGGATATTACATTCTCTTTTCTGCTCCTGAATAACTCTTTTGCAGACGCCTCAGAAAAATCAGGACATCTCTTTTTAAGCTCATCAAGCCTCTTTTTTATAGTCTGAACTTCCTTAACATCTTCAGCAACCCCCTTTTCGCATGATGCAATTATAAAGCGTCTTGAAGAGGTGTCGTAAGAACCTTCCATATCAATGAAAGTCCGCTGGCATTTGTTCTCGCAAAAAAAACATCTTGTGGATTCATCTCTTAAAGCAGAAAAACGTATATCCTCCGCAGCATCGAAACCTATAAAATCAGTTGTCTTATTTTTTACAACGCGAATGGCCTCAAGCGCTGCTCCTATAGCCCCGCTTTCTCCTGTGTACTTGTGTACATGTATCTCTGCATCAGGAACTCTCGATTTTATAAAATCATACTGAGACTTTACAGCCGCAAGGTTGTGTTGCGTGCCGCCCTGTAGAACGAAAATTTTACCGAATTTCCTGAGGTTTGGTTCCTGAACAACATAGAGCCAAATATTTTTAGGGAGTACATGGGCAAGACCGGCCATGATTTCTTCCCTGTCCCATCCCTGCTGCTGAAAATTTACAATGTCAGATTCAAGGAATACGGCGCATCCATAGTGAAACTCCGGCATACGCTCTGCCTTAAAGGCCCTGTCACTGTATTCAGTAACATTGAAACCGAACTTCTCTGCGGTATTCTGGAGAAAGTATCCATTTCCGGCGGAACACTGTGTATTCAGCTTAAAGTCCCTGACCCTGCGGTTTTTTAAAAATATTACCTTTATGTCCTGACCGCCTACATCAACGATTACATCCACCTCATTAAAATAGTAGAGTGCAGAACTGGTATGTGCAACCGTCTCAACTATTGCAACATCAGCGCTGAAACATTCCTTTAACATATCCTTGGCATATCCTGTAGTACCGACACCCTTTACCTCAAGAAAGGCGCCCTGCGACTCTATCTGTTTTCTCAGGTCTTTCAGTATTTCCCTTGTGTCATCAATAGGATTACCTTTTGAGAGTATGTATGACTTCGCAAGGAGTTTTCCTTCTTTATTAAGGAGGACTCCTTTAGTTGAGGTAGACCCGCCGTCAATGCCTATATATGCAGGAACAACTTCACCCGGTACGAATACCGAAGGAGTGAATGGTTCCTTCTTAAATTCCTCTATGAATTTCTCAAGTTCCTCTTTGCTCTTTGTCAGCCCGCTCATTACCTCTTTAGGCGTAGACTTCTTTTGTCCCTGAGCAAGATGCTCTTCCAATGCCTCTGTACCTTTGTACATGCCGGTCTTTTCATCTTCACTCCGTCCGTAAATAACAGATCCTATTGCAGCATAGTATTGGGAGTTCTCCGGGACATATATAAGTTCTTCTATGTTAGCCCCATCCGGAATTTGTAAGCCGCGTTCTTTCCACATCTTCGGAATGTGGTGCTGCCATGCCTCCTGTAAGGCCGGGATAAAGGTGTTTGGGCCGCCTAAGAGTAGTACATTAGGTTGCAGTGTGTTACCTCTTGTAAGAACACTCAGGTTCTGCTGGACAATGGCCTCAAAGAGTGACGCCATTAATTCTTCAGGCGGGATGCCCTGTTTCTGAAGGCCGTTTATATCTGTCTCTGCAAACACACCGCACTTTCCTGCAACCGGATGTATCCTTGTGTTTTTATATTTCAGGGTGGAAAGATTCTTATTGCCTAAGCTGAGTTTGGCAGTAATCTTATCTATAACAGCACCGGTTCCTCCGGCACACTTATCATTCATGCTGGAGAGTTTTCTCTTGTTTCCATCCTTAGTATCTTCAACCCAGATAATAATCTTAGCATCCTGCCCGCCAAGCTCAATAACAGAGCCGGCCTCAGGGTGCAGCTTTTCTACTGCGAGGGAAACGGCATTAACCTCCTGAACAAATTTGGCGCCAATGAATGGTGCAACTGTCCTGCCGCCGCTGCCTGTGACGAAGATACGGAAGAGGTCTGCCTTGCCCGGAAAAGCATTTTCTATGGCATGGAGGAATTCGAGTACCTTTTGCTGCTGCATGGTCTCATGCCGCTGATAATCACACCAGACTGTTTTATCTGTAGCAGCATCTATGACGACTGCCTTTACTGTTGTGGAACCTACATCAAGACCGATGAAAAAAGAATTTGCCGCGGAAACATTTACAGACATCAATACGCCTCACTCAAAATGCATTTATTAAATTAAAGATATTATAATTCAGACATCCAGACATTTATTATGTAATGTATTTCACAATGCAGTAGACTGACATGTCAGTCCAATAATAGACGGGACACAAAGTAAAAGTCAAGATATTTTATATTAGTAACATTATTGGGATTGGAGATTATAGAGAAATGAGAGTGCGCATTCTCACATAATTGACAGCCAAATATAATGTTTGTTATCCTCTCTTCACAAGAAACTAATTTTGACTTAATCATATACGGATTCTCAACTAAACTTAGGTATAAACGGATTATTATTAGAGGGAGGGGCCGCATATCAATTGTATTTCAGGGTGTATTTCAGGGTGTATTTCAGGGTGTATTTCAGAGCGATTTTTGTATATGTTTAAGTTGCTTGCAGGATTGCTGGCTTGTGTACTGATAAGTATCTTTCCATCTGATGCGTTTGCTATCAAAGGCCTGCCAGGTGATACCTGGGGCCTGACCACACAATACCTTGGTAACAAGAGCTTTAGCGGAATTTCGGCGTTTGTTAGTCAGGGAGTGGACTGGTTTGACCTGCCCCTGGGAATAACCTTCAATACCTTCGTGGAATACCGTTACAAGTACCGGACAAAGGAAAAGATTTATTTTGATGCCAGCGGAACGGCTGTTGGTATTGATTTTAAGAAATCAGCCTTCCATCTTAGAACGGATTATTACTGGGAAAAGATGCCAGGGTTAAACACGTTTACTCAGAACCGGCAGACTTATCTTACCTGGTACTATGACTGGTATACATACATGAAACAAAGATCTGAGAAAAACCGGATTAAGGTGCAGGCGATTACAGGTTATACATGGGGGAAGATAAACCATGATTATGATGGCAGGACAGGAACCAGCATCTCTGGCTTTGTCAATGAGGGGATTGACTGGTTCGATCTTCCCGGGAAAATAACCTTTAATACGTTTGTTGAATACCGCTTCAACGGCAGGACTATGGATAAATACTATTACGACTCTAATGGGCCTGCTATTGGCTTAGAGTTCAAAAAAGATATTTTCAAGTTTGGCATGGACTATTTCTGGGAACATTACAGAGAGCAAAACGTAACTGACAGAACATGGCGGCTGTACCTTACCTGGTATTACTATTGGGATCTGATGCATAAATGAGTTGAAGCTCCCTGCAGTAAGTTGCAGGGAAACTTCGAAATGTTTGGTTAATGCCGGTGAATTAGGCTATAAAATAAGTTGCTGCCACTGCTACTATGCCCTGTCCGAGTATTACACTTGTCCAGAATGCTATTGCCTTTACGTTTTCTGTCTTCATTTTATTGTTCTCCTTTCAAATCCCCCTCACCCCCCCTTTTCTAAAGGGGGGGTGAGGGGGCTTGGGTTAATCTGTCTTATGAGTGTAATTATAGGGATTGAAGATTAAAGAGAGATTAGAGGAGGGAGCAGATTATTTGGATTTTTTGGGTATACGTGTGTGCGTTTGCCTACGGGAAGATTCGTTTCTGTTGGGAGGATTTTTCGCGTGATTGCTGAAAATGAAGCGTCCGGAAAGGACACAGCCTTTCATCCCAGGGTCACAGGGGCGGTTTCGGACCTTCTGACAAAGGTTATCAATTTCATGTGGACAATCCCAGCTTCCGCTCATTTTATCTATCTGTTCATTTTCGTAAAAAGTCAGGGAAACGGACGGCTTTGTAAAAAGTTCCAGGTGCAAGGCGCGCAAATCCTGAGGAATGAGGCGTACTTTGTTGCTACGCCGCAATGACGAAGGATGCAGCGCAACGCCGCAGATGGACTTTTTACGAAGCCGTCAATCTTCAGTAAACAGGATATTAGAATAGAGTTTCTGTGTCAATAACATGAAATAATTAAACGACGTAGTAGGATACTAACATAGCTATCAGGCTTTGTCCTATTATAATGCCTGCATAGAATAATGTTGAGATTGCGCTATCTGTTTTCATTATCTTGTCCTCCTTTTTAAATTTAAATCCCCCTTTTTCCCCTTTTCTAAAGGGGGTGCGGGGATTAGGTTAATCTGTCTTATGAGTGTAATTATAGAGATTCGATATTAAAGAAAGATTAGATAAAAATCTCACACCATCCTTGACACTGCAACATGCCGGATGTTATGATTGCCTTTTGAATTTAAGGTGCATATTACCTTATCCCAAATATGAAAACAGATATGAAAACAGGCACGAAAAACTGACGTTTTTCACTAAATAATTATGGACTATAAAGATACCCTAAACCTTCCGAAGACTGACTTTCCAATGAAGGCAAATCTCACGAAGATGGAGGATGTGCTTCTTGAGAAATGGAAGACCGGCAACATGTACGGAAGGTTAAGAGAAAAGAATAAGAACAGACCTAAGTATATTCTTCATGACGGCCCCCCCTACGCAAATGGTAATATCCATATTGGTCATGCTGTAAATAAAATCCTGAAAGATATTATTATAAAATCAAAGTCCATGAAGGGGTTTAATACCCCGTATGTACCGGGATGGGATTGCCACGGGCTTCCTATTGAACATCAGGTGGATAAGTCCCTTGGTTCTAAGAAAAGGGGCATGAGCAGGATTGAAATCAGGAGGCTTTGCAGGGAATATGCTGCCAAATATGTAGATATTCAGCGTGAGGAATTTAAAAGGCTTGGTGTTTTTGGTGACTGGGATTCACCATATCTGACAATGACCAATGACTATGAGGCGGCAATAATAAGGGAGTTTGGTAAGTTTGTTGAAAGAGGCGGCGTTTATAAAAAGAAAAAGCCTGTACTCTGGTGTACATCATGCGAGACTGCACTTGCAGAAGCAGAGGTTGAGTATGCAGACGAGACTTCCCCCTCAGTTTATGTAAAATTTCCGGTAAAGCAGGGGCAATCAAGGGCTGCCCTTGACGACCGTATTCCTTCTTTAAAAGGTAAAAATCTTTCTGTAATTATATGGACTACAACACCCTGGACACTTCCTGCTAATCTCGGTGTGTGTCTCCATCCCGAGTATACCTATTCAGCAATAGAAACAGGGGATGGTGTTTATATACTGGCAAAGGATCTGATCAGTGCATTCCTTCCCAAAATCGGAAAAGAGGATGTAACTATAGTCTCAGAATTTAAAGGCTCAGTTTTAGAAGGGATAACTCTATCCCATCCGTTTATTGACAGGGATTCTATTGTGGTTATGGGGGATTATGTAACACTTGATCAGGGCACCGGCTGTGTTCATACTGCGCCGGGTCATGGTGAAGAGGACTATGAAACAGGTCTCAGATATGGACTTGAGATATATTCACCTGTTAACAGCAGGGGACAGTTTAATGATGATGTCCCGTTCTTTGCAGGGATGCACGTCTTTGCAGCGAATAAGGAGATAATAAAAAAGATGGAAGAGTTGGGTGTCCTGGTAAAGGAAGAGCCGATTCTTCACTCATATCCCCATTGCTGGCGCTGTAAGAAGCCGGTTATATTCAGGGCGACTGAACAGTGGTTTATCTCTATGGAGAAAAATAGTCTCCGTGAAAGGGCATTAGAGGCTATTGAGGCTGTAACGTGGATCCCTTCATGGGGAAAAGACAGGATAAAGGGTATGATAGCTGTCCGGCCTGACTGGTGCATATCAAGGCAGAGAACCTGGGGTGTCCCCATTATAGGTTTTTCATGCAAGAAGTGCGGACATATCCTTATGGATCATAAGGTTGTTAATCATGTTGCAGGGCTTGTTGAACAGGCCGGGACAGATATATGGTTTTCTGAAGAGGCAGAAGGGTTGCTGCCTAAGGAAATCTCCTGTCCTGAATGCAAAGGAACAGAATGGCAGAAGGAGATGGATATATTAGATGTATGGTTTGATTCCGGTACAAGCCATGTTGCCGTGCTTGAGGCGCGTGAAGGACTGTCATGGCCTGCGGATTTATATCTTGAAGGAAGTGACCAGCACAGGGGATGGTTTCACAGCTCTCTCCTTGAGGCATTAGGCACCGGTAGAGAGGCGCCTTACAGGGCAGTCCTTACACATGGCTTTGTAGTTGATGGGAGCGGCCGGAAGATGTCCAAGTCTGCTGGAAATGTAATTGCCCCGCAGGAGGTTATAAATCAACACGGCGCTGAGATTTTAAGGCTCTGGGTTGCGGCTGAAGATTACAGGGAAGACATACGCATATCAAAGCCGATTATCACCCAGTTAACTGAAGCTTACAGAAGAATCAGGAATACGTGCAGATTTCTTCTGGGAAATCTTTCAGATTTTGACCCTGAATTACACGTTGTTCCTTATGAAGAATTGCCGGAGATTGACAGATGGGCACTGCTACGGCTTCAGAGGCTTATAAACCGTATTGACAGAGGCTACAGGGACTTTGAATTCCACATGATCTTTCATTCACTCAATAATTTCTGTCTGGTTGATATGAGTTCACTCTATCTGGATATACTCAAAGACCGTCTGTATACATTTCATAAAGATTCAAAGGCGAGGCGTGCGGCTCAAAGCACGATGTACCAGATACTCAAGGCTATGGTAAAACTAATGGCTCCTGTACTATCTTTTACAGCAGAAGAGACGTGGGGTTATATCAGAAAGGTGTCCGGCGAGGAAGACAGTGTGCATCTTGAACAATTTCCTGAAGTTGTGCAGGAATATTTCAATGATTCTCTTGAAGAAAAATGGGACAGGCTCATACGTATCAGGGGAGAGGTTGCAAAGGCGCTGGAGATTGCAAGGAAGGACCGTTTGATCGGGCATTCTTTAGAGGCGCATGTTGACATATTTTCTGCTAATGACCTGTTTACTTTCTTAAAGAATGAAGAGAAAGAGTTCGCATCTTTTTTTATTGTCTCTTCTGTTAGTGTTAGCGAAAATACGCCGCCTTCGGATGCATTCCAGGGCAAAGAGGTTGAAGGACTGTTTGTATCAGTATCCCGTGCAAAGGGAGACAAGTGTGAGAGATGCTGGAATTACAGTGATTCCGTTGGCACGGATTCAGTGTATACTGGTGTATGCAAACGCTGTTCAGATGTATTGAGAACAAATGTGAAGTACAAAGGAGAATGAAAATTTACCACAGAGTCACTGAGACACAGAGAAATGACTTAATATTTTATAATTAAAACCTCTGTGCCTCTGTGTCTCTGTGGTTAGTATCATATTTTACGGGTGAATAAATACCTTCTATTGACAGTAGTGGCAGGGGCGGTTATCATATTTGATCAGGCATCAAAGTATGGAGTTCAGCAAATGATGGCTATTCATGATTATATTGAAATAATACCCGGGTTTTTTAATTTGACGTATGTACAAAATCCCGGTGCAGCCTTTGGTATTTTTGGAAGGACTACAGGTCTGTTAAGACTGGCCCTTCTTGTCGGTATCTCCTTATTTGCCCTTGCAATGCTTCTTATTATGTATGAAAAGACAACCGGCAAATTTACACTTACACATTTAGCCATTGCCATGATTATTGGTGGCGCTGTTGGAAACCTAATTGACCGTATACGGTTACACTGGGTGATGGATTTTCTCGACTTCTACTGGAACGGGACTCACTGGCCTTCTTTTAATATTGCAGACGCTGCGATTACTATTGGTACTCTGATTCTCATGTTCAATATCCTGTTATCCAGAAATAGAAATATCTTAAATACTTGACGGTTACAGCAGCATGGGGGGAACTGAATACATG
>JAHFER010000051.1 GCA_023248365.1 Nitrospirota bacterium | reverse complement strand
TGCCTGAAGTATGGCTATCAAATCCCGTGGTGTAACTCCAACAGAATTTAGCGCCCTTACGACCTCATCAACCGTAATCCCTGATTGCAATACCATTAACCTTGCCTGAGGTTCATCAACTGCAACATCCGGCTGAGGGACTACAACTGTTTCCCCTTTGGAAAAGGGGCCAGGCTGAGACACCTTCATCTGTGTCTTTATCTGAATAGTCAGATTACCATGGGATATCGCTACGGTTGATATTCTCACATTCTCGCCCATAACCACAGTGCCTGTGCGCTCGTTTAAAACAATTCTGGCGGGCGCATCAACCTTAATGTCAAGATTCTCAACAGAGGCAATAAGCTCTACAACCTTCTTCTTAAACTCCTGTGGTATTGAGAGAACAACTGTACTAGAATCTTTGGGATAAGCCGCTTTCTTTTGAAGGGAATGGTTGATAGCCTCTGAAAGCCTGACTGCTGTGCTGAAATCCTGCTGCCTGAGTGAAACTGTGATTTCTTCTTTATCATTCAGGTCCATTTCAACCTCACGCTCTATAATAGCACCATTGGCAATCCTCCCTACTGTAGAATGATTCTTCTGAACACTATTCCCCTCTGAACCGCCAATATATCCGCCAAGTGATATGGGCCCCTGAGCTACAGCATAAACTGCCTGATTCGCCCCTTTTAGAGGGGTCATTAAAAGTGTCCCGCCTTGCAGACTAGTGGAATCTCCTATTGAAGATAGAATTACATCAAGTTTGTTCCCCGTCTTTGCAAAGGGCGGGAGTTTTGCCGTTACAACAACCGCGGCGACATTCTTTACACTTATAGCAGAAGGATCAACAGAGATTCCCATCTTTGTCAGCATAGTGGCAACACTTCGAATGGTAAAATCAGTCCCCTTTTTATCTCCTGTTCCATTAAGCCCTATCACTAATCCATATCCAACAAGTTGATTATCCCTTACCCCCCCAACCGTAGCCACATCCTTAATTCGCACAGCAGTAGCCACCGTTGCGGAGAAGAGCAATATTAACAATGTCAAACTTATAATTTTTTTCATATTTTCCTTTTCTAGAACGGCCATATAAAATCAAACAACCTTACAAACCATCCCACACGCTGCTTATCACTTATTACACCGTTTCCAGTATATGTAATCTTTGCATCTGCAATATAGCTGGATAATATGGTATTACCGGGGCCTATATCTTCAGGCCTTATTATTCCATTAATCGAGATCATCTGCGTCTCATTATTAACACTAACTTCACGTTTACCATCTATAACAAGATTACCGTTTGGCAAAACATCAAGTACCTTTGCCGTCATAACTGCTGATAGCTGACTGCTCCTTGATGTCGTACCGGAACCATCATTTTTTTCCTTGGTATCAGCTCCTACTGAACCTTTCGATAAACTACCAGTTGGTATTCCTAATAATGCAGATAGTGACGTTGAGATACTTGAATCTTTTTGAGTTGTAGTAGACGCATTTTTATTCCCCTTTGAGCTCTCCACTATCCGTACTGTTAATATGTCTCCTACCTTGCTGGCCCTGGAATCGCTGAAAAGGAAAGATTGGGGTTTATCCTCAGACCATAGAGATCCATTATTCCCTTTATCTCCGGCATCTGCCTTATTGGCAGATTCTGCTGATGACTGACTAATATTTAATAATGCAATTATTAGAAAAATGCCAAGTACGAATTTCATCCTGCTCCTCCGTTACCATCTAACTTTGATCGTCCCGCCATCAATAACATCTCCAAACACTTCCCTTTTAGACTGTAAATTTACAACCTTTACAGGCCTGTCTTTATATCCATCCTCCGAGGCTATACCTACTGCTGTCACCTTAATGGTATCTGACTCTGCGATTATAAATACCTTATCCCCGCGTTTCAGTAATGGAGTGTCCTCTAACATATCATTTGTAACCGGCCGGTTTCCCCCAATAAATCTTTTAAGCCTTTTTCCTGATGTATCTTCCGGCTTATATAAGTAACCTGGCGGCAGGTCCCCAAGGTTCTGTTTTCCCATATATACATCATTACTGTTGATTATCTGGTGGTCTTTTAACGACCTTGCTGTCAGGACTACATCCACCCAAACCTCTATGTCAGCGCTAATCCATATCGTCTTAACAGGGCTGTTATCTCCTTTAATATTTAACGAAAAGGCAGTTCTTCCTATAAGCGTTGATTTAGGTGATGCGGTTATCTCATAATCCAAATCAGGAGAAAGAAGAAGATTATTGGGAACATTTATATTTTTTATCTTTATCTGAGCATCTTCCCATGGAGAGTGAGCAGTAACATATTCCCTGATAATATTCTCAGCCTCTTTCACAGAAAGGATATTACCACCTTCTGTTGCAGAGGATGTCAGGCAAGGGGCTATGGAATTTATAGAGATTACAGTTACAATAACTATGAGCCGCCTGAAGCATGAAGAAGCAAAGTATCTATGTAAGTTTTTAATAGTCATCTCTTTTTTATTTTCCCCTCTAATCTATTGCTTCTTATTCTGAGGCTCTTGCAAAAGCCGTCATTCCCGTGAAAACGGGAATCCAGAGGGTCTTATAATTTATTGAAAAGACTGGATTCCCACTTTCGTGGGAATGACAAGTTACTGTTTATTACCTCTTAACTTCATTAGCCGTCTTCATCATTTCATCCGCACTCTGCATTGCCTTGGAATTTATTTCATAGGCCCGCTGGCCTATTATCATGTTAACAAGCTCCTCTGCTATATTGACATTCGAAGCCTCTAAGAATCCCTGAGCAATGGTCCCAAAGCCGGCTTCACCAGGCGTACCTGAAACAGCGTCACCAGATGCCGGTGTAGGAAGGAAAAGATTCCTGCCTATAGAATTAAGCCCCGTAGGATTGGAGAACCTTACAAGCTGGATAGTCCCTATTTCAGTGGGAGTTGAGCTGCCGGCCTGAAGTACAGATACTCCTCCATTTGCGCTTACTGTGACACTAACCGTGTCAGAGGGTAAAGTTATGGAGGGTTCAACCGGATAGCCATCTGACGTAACAAGTCTGCCTGTACTGTCTTTCTTAAATGACCCGGACCGCGTAAAGGCTGTTGTACCATTTGGCATTGCAACCTGAAATAACCCGTCTCCCTCAACTGCAAGATCAAGCGGATTCTGTGTATTTTGGAAATCACCCTGGCTAAACATCTTCTGCACAGAGGCAGGCCTTACACCTGACCCGACCTGAATACCTGCCGGTACCTGAGTTCCTCCGCCTGATGAAGAACCAGCCATCTTGATTGTCTGATAGAGAAGATCCTGAAAATCCGCCCTGCTCTTTTTAAACCCTGTAGTATTAACATTTGCCAGGTTATTAGAAATAACATCAATATTTAACTGCTGTGCCTCCATGCCGGTTGCTGCAATATACAATGCCCTCATCATCTTTGGTTTCCCCCTTTACGCTTTACCTATTTCATTGGCCTTTGCTGATGTCTCATCTAATGTAGTCATTACCTTTTGATACGTCTCATAACCTCTCAGAACTTCTATCATTGAAGCCATTTCCTTTACCGGATTTACATTGGATAATTCAATGGTACCCTGCACAACCTTGAATCCTTCAGGGGCCTTTTCATTTGAGCCAATAAACATATTGCCTGATTCTTTTTGTAGACTGCCTGGGTTAGCAAAATCCACAATCTTTAATTTATCAACCTCACTCCCATTGACTGAAATCATTCCTTCACCATCTATTGATACCTTTCCCTGGTCAAGCACTATTGGGCCATTTTCCCCCATAACCATATATCCATTAGCAGTAGTAAGTGTATTAGAAGAATTTAGTGTAAAATTTCCGCTCCTTGTGTACCTGACTCCGCCAGGTGTATTTACCGCAAAGAAGCCATTGCCATCTATAGAAAGATCAAGTGGATTCCCTGTCTGTTTAATTACCCCGGGATTAAGATCAGTAAACATTGAATCTAATGCCGTAAAAAATTTATCAGAAGGACCTTCTGTAATCTGGTTGTCAGCAGCAACGCTGCTTTCCGCAGGTACAGGCGGCTGATCTGAAGGCATATCCACTTTAAATACAGTTCTATCAGCCTTAAATCCGGATGTATTAATATTAGAAAGATTATTGGAGATAACACTCAACATCGTCTCATAAGCCACTCCGCCTGATAATGCAGGATAAATTCCTTTATTCATTATTTCCCCTCAATTTAAATTTACAAAATAGGTTATATAGCAAGCAATGTGCCATCTCTGAATCAGGTTATTGGAACAGACCAATCCCATTGATATCTCACGCTTAATTTCAGAAGTAAGAAGTAAGAAACAAAAAGTAAGAAGTAAGAAAAGAGGAAAATTCTGCCGTGTTAAAAAGCCTATTTTGCCGGTCTGAGATCATCAGACTATAAAACGAACCACAGAGCTCTGCGGTGAATAACTTGCGATAAGCATCGCAAGTTTCTTATATGTATTCACAGCAAATAACCTCATTATCCTTATCTAAAGTTTATTATGACAACTCCGATACTTTTGCCGAAACTTTTAATTGAAAAAACTATGTCTCAGGAAATGGAAATACAGTCTGTTTATACCATCCGGGTCGCCTCAAGGCTTTCAGGTATTTCGCCTGGAACAATAAGAGAATATGAACGCCAGGGTTTACTGCGGACACACCGGGACTCTCAGAATAATCACAGGTTATTCTCTCACGGTGAAATAAAGTGGATAATGCAGATTTGGCAGCTCATACATGATGAGGGACTAAATTACGAGGGGATACGCAGACTGTTAATAACAACCCCCTGCTGGAAGATACTAAGATGTCCCACTGAATCACGGGAAAAATGCAATGTCTTCACCGGAAACAAATCTGCCTGCTGGTCTTTAGAAATACTCCCTGAATGTTGTATAGATAATGAAAGAAAGTGCCAGACATGCAAGGTGTATGCAACTGCACAGGAAAATCCACAATTAGTACCGGCAATATCAAAAGAAGTAATTGAGGAAAGATAAAAAATGGATATCTTCATCCCATTAGGAATTGTCGTCGCCATAGCAAGTATCCTGATTGGTCAGGCAGTCGAGGGTGGACATGTAGGCTCTATTATCCAGTTCACCGCCTTCTTGATAGTTATGGGTGGCACATTTGGCGCGGTTATGGTCAACTATCCTTTAAAAACTTTCTTCTTTGGATTTAAATTGGCAATTGGTGCGGTCTTCACAGGAAAAGTTGATTATGAGGGTTTCATAAATCAGCTTGAGGGCTTTGCCCAGTCTGCAAGGAAAGAAGGGATCCTTTCCCTTGAGTCGAAAATAGGTGATGTCAAAGACCCTTTCCTTCGCAAAGGACTTCAGTATGTTATTGATGGAACAGAGCCTGAGACATTAGAAAAGATTCTGGGTATAGAAATGTCCTATGAAGAAGAAAGAGAGATGCTGTCAGCCAAGGTTTTTGAATCGTTCGGTGGTTTTTCACCGACTGTTGGAATTCTTGGAGCAGTACTTGGTCTAATTCATGTTATGGAAAACCTTGCTGATCCAAGCAAGCTTGGAAGTGGTATTGCTACAGCATTTGTCGCAACAGTTTATGGAGTAGGATCTGCCAATCTATTATTCTTACCCCTCGCAGGTAATATAAAAATAAAAATAAGGTCCAGAGGGCTTTTAAAGGAGATGATTATTGAAGGACTTGTCGCAATAGCCACAGGAGAAAACCCGAGATTAATGAGGGAGAAATTAGAGGGATTCATTGAAAAGTCAAATAAAAAAGAGGGAAGCAAATAATTTATAAGGATACGTAATTTATGTCTCATAAAAAGAAAAAACATGAAGAACATGAAAATCATGAAAGATGGCTGGTGTCATATGCGGATTTCATAACACTACTATTTGCCTTCTTTGTCACCCTGTATTCCACGTCATCAGTAAATGAAGGAAAGTACAGGGCTGTAAGTGACTCTGCCGAGGCCGCATTTAATCCATCAAACTACAAAGCAAAAAAATTGGAGATTGGCCCCAGTTTCCAGTCAAGAGAAAGGAAAAAGGCTCAGGTAGGAAGTATCGTAGCTATCAAAGAAGTAGTTAAAGAATTACGGGAGAAGCAAAAAATAAATGTATTTCAGGACAAAAGAGGTATTGTAATAAGAATAACAGACACTGCAATTTTTGATTCAGGAAGCGCTGAGATTAGAAAAGACGCACTTGATGCAGTAGATGGTTTAACTAAGATTTTATCAGACATGAATGAAAACATCCAGGTAGAGGGCCATACAGACAACTTGCCTATTAAAAGCCCTATATTCCCTTCAAACTGGGAACTATCATCAGCAAGGGCCACAAGTATAGTAAGGAGATTTATTTCAGATGGCGTTGATCCTAAAAGGCTGACTGCTATTGGCTATGGTGAATACCGTCCCATTACAGATAATGATACAGCAGAGAACAGGGGAAAAAATCGCAGAGTTGATATAGTCGTACTTAATGCTGAAAATAAGGAAAACAGTTTAACACAGTTTTCAAATCCATTTTCAAATTTAAAAATAGAATAGCAGGCCCTTGCAAAAGTCGGAATGACAAAACCTTCACTTTATGTCAATACATAATCATAAAAATAATGTCCTCATAGCCGACGATGATCCAATGACACACCGCCTGGTAAAAGGATTTTTGACTAATCTTGGTTACATGGAACATTTAGAAAAATTACACCAATATTCTTTCCTATCTCCGCCTCTTCTTCATCTCCTCTTCAAAAAAGCGGTTGTACTGGTAGGTCCATTCAGGGGTTCCTTCGGGATTTTTTTGGGAATAGACAGTGAGCTTTCTTCTGACTATGGCATCTATTTCTTCTTCGAGGTGAAATTCTGCGGTAAGCAGCCGTTTAATCTCCTTCAACACTGCTACCTCATCACCCTGCAAAACCGCAAGCCCCTTTTTAAGGTCTCTTATGATAAGGTGTGACAGGTGGTTTATTTTATCTTCGCTTAGAACCATTTACAGAACTATTCCTCGTTCATCAACTAATTTCTTCTTCACCATCTGGAACATCCTGTTGTAATTAACACTCCCCTGCTCCATCTGTTTTGAGTGCGTCTTCAGTAGTTCCCTTACCTCGTCGTTGAGTTTATCTTCTATCATCAGCTCTTCAGCAATAATATTTTCAAGCCTGTTAACAACTGTATCTTTGGGGACTGACGGCACAAGACACCCCTTGGCAATCAATCCATCAACCATATTCTTTGCCAGCATTGCTATTCTTTCCTGCTTAATTTTCATCTGAAATTCCCATGTTCAAATCCCCCCAGCCCCCCTTTTCTAAAGGGGGGGAAGATAGTCGCCTCCTATAAGGGGAGGGAAATTTGTTACTTATGAGTAAAACATTAGGGCTCAAGGCTCAGGGATTCTGCCTTACGCCTTACGCCTTATACTATCATTGCACAAGTTTGAAGTCTATCTTTCTTTTCTCCATATCCACCTTGTCTACCTTTACCTTTACCTTGTCTCCGAGCCTGAATGACTTTCCAAGCCTGTCCCCTACAAGCCTGTGGCTCTTTTCCTCCCGCCTGTAAAAATCGTCATACATTGATGTAACACGTACAAGCCCCTCTACCAGAATGTCATCTAATTCTACATAGAACCCATACGCAGTAACACCTGAAATCACACCATCATATTCAGCGCCTGCCTTATCCTGCATAAACTGGAGCTTTTTCAATTCAACCACTTCCCTTTCGGCATCCATTGCCAGTCTCTCCCGCTCTGAAGAGTGTTTTGCAATGTCATTCAATCTGTCAGTAAACTTGTTGACTGCATCTTCCTTTACACGGCGTCTCTTTTCACTCTCCTTTATCATACGGTGAACTATGAGGTCAGGATACCTGCGGATAGGCGATGTAAAGTGAGTATAGTGTTCTGAGGCAAGGCCAAAATGTCCGATATTCTCAGTAGCATAACGGGCCTGTTTCATTGAACGGAGCAGAAGCCGGTTGATTAATACCTCTTCATTTTTTCCCTTTAACTTGTCTAACAATCTCTGGAATGTCTTTGGCTGACGATGGTCTATCCTTGACTTGTACCCAAGGCTCTCTATGAATTCATTAAACACCATTATCTTATCTTCATCCGGAGACTCATGAACACGGTATATAAAAGGTAATGGTTTACTCCCCATATGCTGGGCCACTGTCTCATTTGCGGCAAGCATAAATTCTTCTATAATCTGATGCGCAATATTTCTTTCTGCCACAATAATATCAATAGCCTTACTCTGAAGGTCCAGAATAATCTCAGGTTCCGGGAGATCAAAGTCTATGCTCCCCCGCTTTGTCCTCTTTTTTCTGAGCCTGAGACAGAGTTCTTTCATTAGTTGAAATGTCTCAATAAGATCGCCATATCTCGTAATCAGTTCATTGTCCTGATCTGTAAGTATCTTCTTGACAGACGTATAGGTCATACGTTCATTGCTGTTTATCACACTCTCGTATATCCGGTAATTAATGCGGTTGCCGGCCTTGTCAAAGAGCATCTCTGCTGTTAAAGTCAAACGGTCTTCCTTTGGATTCAGACTGCATATACCATTGGAGAGCCTTTCAGGGAACATTGGGATAACCTTGTCTGGAAAGTAGACACTGGTTCCCCGGTCGTATGCCTCTTTATCAAGTGGTGTATCCCAGGGAACATAATGACTTACATCTGCAATATGAACCCAGAGCATCATACAGTCATCAGGCCTTCTCTCAATGGAGACTGCATCATCAAAATCCCTTGCACTTTCGCCATCAATGGTAACGGTCTTTAATACCCTAAGGTCTTCCCTCCCCTTCAGCATGGCCCCTGTAATTACTTCAGGAACCTTCATGGACTCTGAGAGCACATCAGGCGGAAATTCAGAGGGGAGTCCGTACTCTTCAATAATCATATCTGTATCTATCCCGCGAGCTGTCTGTTGACCCAGTACCTTGATAATCTCACCTTCAGGATTTCTTGAATTCTGCGGATAGGAGATAAGATTTGCAACTACAATGTCCCCGTCCTTTGCCTTGTTAAAAGAGCGCTGGGCTATATAAATATCATGACAAACCTTTTTGTCAGAAGGTACTACAAAACCGAAGTTCCTCCCCTTTTCAAAACGTCCCACGATCTTTTTATAAAATCTCTCCAATACCCGAATCACCCTGCCCTCTGAGCGTCCGTCTTCTTTAACCGCTTCAACTCTAACTACTACTTTGTCATTATTCATCGCCCCCATCATAAACCTGCGCGGGACAAATACATCAGGTTCCCCTTTTTTGTCAGAAATCAGAAATCCATACCCGTCAGGATGTCCCTGAAGAACACCTGTAACTAAGTTCATTTTTTCCGGAAGCCCGTAACGCT
>JAHFER010000342.1 GCA_023248365.1 Nitrospirota bacterium | reverse complement strand
GTTTAGTGAATATTCTTTAGGAGAAGCAAAATATGGAGTATGGGAATGTATAGAAAGAGGTATGACATATGCGGTTCCCATGAAAATAAGGGTAAATCTTGAAATACTGGAAAAGGATGAAAAGACCGGCGTTAAGAGCACCAGAGAGGTAAGGGAACAATGGGTATATCTCGGTGAATTGCCGCTTATGACAGAAAATGGGACATTCATTATAAACGGAACTGAGCGTGTTGTTGTCAGTCAGCTTCAGAGGTCTCCGGGGGCATTTTTTACTCATGATAAGGGAAGAACACATATCAGCGGTAAGGTATTGTTTTCTGCCAGGATAATTCCTTACAGGGGGTCATGGCTTGATTTTGAATTTGATACCAAGGATGTTTTATATGCAAGAATCGACAGGAGAAGGAAATTTCCTGCAACAATACTGTTAAAGGCTTTAGGCTTCTCAACATACGATATCCTTAAGTCATACTATTCGATAGAAGATGTCATTATAAGGAATAAGAAGTTCTACAGTAAGATTGATTCAAAGGTTATCGGAGGCAGCAGAATTCCTTATGATATCGTAAATGAGAAAACAGGCGAGGTTCTGCTTAAGGAAGGCGGCAGGGTTACAGCGGGCATGTTAAAGAAGCTGGAGCACCTTGGGATTAAAGAACTCCCTCTTTCTTCAGAAAATCTTGCAGGACGTATAGTCTTTAATGATATTGTTGATACCTCAACCGGCGAAGTGCTTGTCGGATGCAATGGAGTGTTAACTGAATCTGTTATAGAAAAAATAGAAAATTCGGAAATAGAAAAGATAGATCTTCTCTACATTGATAATTTCCAGTTCCTCCCTGTAATCAGAGATACTTTGTCACAGGAAAATATTGAAACATCAGATGCTGCCATTATCGAGATCTACAAAAGACTGCGGCCTGGTGAAAGTCCTACTATTGATACTGCCAGGGTTATCTTTGATAATCTGTTTTTTAATTCTAAGCGCTATGATCTGGCCCCTGTGGGGAGATTAAAATTAAATAAAAAGCTTGGAACGGATGTAACACTAAATCAGAGGGTTCTGTCTTCGCAGGATATTATAGAGGCTATAAGGTATCTTATTAATTTAAAGGCCGGTAAGGGTGAAATTGATGACATTGACCATCTTGGAAACAGGAGGGTGAGGTGCGTAGGTGAGTTGCTTGAAAATCAGTTCCGCATAGGTCTGGCAAGGATGGAGAGGACCATTAAGGAAAGGATGAATATACTTGATCTTGAAGCTGCACTGCCCCATGATCTTATCAATGCAAAATCTGTAATCGCGGCGGTCAAGGAATTTTTTGGCAGCAGTCAGTTATCTCAGTTTATGGATCAGACCAATCCATTGTCTGAGATTACCCATAAGCGGAGGCTTTCAGCGCTTGGTCCCGGAGGTTTGACAAGGGAACGTGCAGGATTTGAGGTCAGGGATGTTCACCCGACTCATTACGGCCGTATATGTCCTATTGAAACGCCTGAAGGTCCAAACATAGGTTTAATAACATCCCTTTCCACTTATGCAAGGGTGAATGAGTATGGCTTCATTGAATCTCCATACCGCAGGGTGGTTAATGGAAGGGTAACAGACGACATTCATTATCTGTCAGCTATAGATGGAGACAAGTATTATATAGCCCAGGCTAATTCTCCTATGGATGCAGAAGGAGTTCTTACAGCAGAAACAATAACTGCGCGTTTTGGCGCTGACTTTGTCATGGTTTCTTCGGAAAAGGTGGAATACATGGATGTATCTGCAAAGCAGATAGTCAGTGTTGCTACCTCGATGATCCCCTTTCTTGAGAATGATGATGCAAACAGGGCATTGATGGGCTCGAACATGCAGCGTCAGGCTGTTCCTCTTATTCATACAGAGGCGCCTCTTGTTGGCACTGGTATGGAAAAGATCGTTGCAAGGGATTCAGGAAGGGTAGTGCTGGCTAAAAGGCCTGGTGTTGTAGAGTATGTAGATGCAAACAGGATTGTAGTACGGGTGGATGAGATTAAACAGACCGGCAGGCATAAAAAGGGCAGGCCGCCCATGGAAGAGATGAGCCTTGATATATATAACCTTGTAAAGTGTAAACGTTCAAATCAGAATACATGCATAAATCAGAAGCCTATTGTAAGTACAGGACAAAAATTAGAAAAGGGAGAGGTTCTGGCGGATGGCCCGGCTACTGACAGGGGAGAGCTTGCATTGGGACAGAATGTCCTCGTGGCCTTTATGCCCTGGGAAGGTTATAATTTTGAAGATGCAATTATCATAAGTGAAAAGCTGGCGAGGGAAGACAGGTATACCTCTATACATATAGAAGAATTTGAGATTGAAGCAAGGGATACAAAGCTGGGGAAAGAAGAGATAACAAGAGATATCCCTAATGTGAGTGAAGAGTCATTAAGAAATCTTGATGAGAGCGGTATTGTCCGGATAGGGGCAGAGGTAAAACCTGGTGATATTCTTGTAGCAAAAGTTGCGCCAAAGGGGGAGACCCAG
>JAHFER010000007.1 GCA_023248365.1 Nitrospirota bacterium | reverse complement strand
CACAGGAGCATATGACACTTCGTATAATAATTATGGTGATGTTTTTGTCTCAAAACTTGATAGCAACCTATCCTCACTTCTTGCTTCAACATTTATTGGAGGAAATGGTGGTGAAGTAGGTAATTCCATTATCGTAGATTCTTCAGGAAATGTTTTTGTAGCAGGTTCGACCGATTCATCAGATTTCCCAACAACGCAAGGAGCATATGATACTTCATATAATAATTATGGTGATGTTTTTGTCTCAAAACTTAATAATAATTTAAGCTCCCTTTCAGCTTCAACATTTTTTGGAGGGAGTGATGGAGATTACGGCAATTCCGTTGCCGTAGATTCCTCAGGAAACGTTTTTGTTACTGGTAAAAGTTATTCATCAGACTTTCTAGGTTATGATACATCATCTTACTATCCTCCTGGTTATCCTGATTATTTAAAAGGGGGCGGACATGCCTTTGTTTCAAAGCTAAATAATAATTTAAGCTCTCTCTTATCTTTTGCTTTTGTTGCAAACTCAGTTTATGAAGAAATTCTTGATAACGCTGGTAACTCTATCGCCATAGATTTTTCAGGAAATGTCTTTGTTACAGGATATAAAACAAGAGGATTCTGGGGTCCCTACAATACTTTTATTGGTAGGCATACTCAAACTTTTATTTGGAAATTTAATAATAGCTTATCCTCGGTTTTATCTTCAAGGACACTGGGGCCTTATTATAGAGATGGGTATGGTTATTCTATAGCCATAGATCCTTCAGGAAATGTCTTTGTTACAGGAGAAGGAGAAGAATTTCTTCCAACTGGGGGAGCATATGATACTTCCTATAATGGTAGCGTAGATG
The DNA here is from genome assembly GCA_023248365.1 of Nitrospirota bacterium. Lineage (GTDB taxonomy): Bacteria > Nitrospirota > 9FT-COMBO-42-15 > HDB-SIOI813 > HDB-SIOI813 > JACRGV01. The sequence continues at coordinate 1,677 of JAHFER010000007.1, read as the reverse complement.
CGTTTATAGCAAAACTAAAAAATAGTGACTTGTCCATTTTATCCCTAACTTATTTAGGAGGTAGCAATGAAGACAGGGGCTATTCTATAGCTATAGACCATTTTTTTGGAAATGTCTTTGTTGCCGGATTAACACAATCATCAGACTTTCCTACAACCCCTGGAGCGTTTGATACTTCATACAATAACTATACTGATGTCTTTGTCTCAAAGTTTGATAATAATTTAAGTGCCGGAACAGGAGTTCCTACCGCCATTTCACTTTCAAAGACAGGGCAGACAAAGTGCTATAATACTGCCGGCACGGAAATTTCCTGTGCAGGCACAGGGCAGGATGGAGAGATTCAGGCAGGAATTGCATGGCCTAATCCACGCTTTAGTGAAGATGTCTTTTACAATTCTTATGTTACAGATAATCTAACTGGTCTGATGTGGACAAAGGATGCAAATACACCCGGACCTTCTTCCTGCAGTCCAGGAATATCAAAAACATGGCAAAATGCATTGGATCATGTAAAATGTCTTAATAACAATAATTACCTTGGTCACAGAGACTGGCGCCTTCCTAACATCAATGAGCTTGAAAGCCTTATAAATGCGGATGAGCCAAATCAATCCACATGGCTTAATACACATGGTTTTACCAATGTGCGGTCCTACTACTACTGGTCGTCCTCTACTTACGCCTATTACACTTACAGCGCGTGGGGCGTCTTTATGCGGGATGGGAGCATGGGCAACGTCATTAAGGCCTACGACTCCTACTACGTTTGGCCCGTGCGCGGCTGGCAGTCCGGGTCATTAGGTAATTCGGTTATTTCACTTCCAAAGACAGGACAGACAAAATGCTATGATACAGCAGGGACTGAAATTGCTTGTGCAGGGACAGCACAAGATGGAGAAATTCAGGCAGGAGTTGAATTGCCAAGCCCGCATTTTAGTGAAGATGTATTTTCCAATTCTTATACGGTTACAGACAATCTAACCGCACTAATGTGGACAGAGGATGCAAATGTGCCGGGACCCTCTGCCTGCGGCTCAGGAACATATATGACATTGCAGGGTACGCTGGATTATATAAAATGTCTTAATAGCAATAGTTACCTTGGTTATAGCGACTGGCGTCTTCCAAACACCAATGAGCTTAGGAGTCTGGTTGACTATTCAAAATACTTTCCTGCCCTGTCAACAGGTCATCCATTTACCAATGTGCAGTCCTACTACTGGTCGTCCTCTACCTACGTCGGCAGCACAGACACCGCATGGATCGTCGGTATGTGGAATGGCTACGTGGGCTCCTACGGTAAAGGCGCCCTCTTCTGCGTTTGGCCTGTGCGGGGAGGACTGTCTGAAATTCCCACTGCCATCATCATTTCTTCATTCACAGCAGAAGCAAAGGAAAGCAAGGTGGTTTTGAAATGGAAAACAGGAACAGAAATTGACAACGTCGGATTTAACATCCTGCGCAGCGAATCTGAGGATGGTAAATATGTGAAGATAAATAAGAAAGTTATCAAGGCAAAAGGAACTGCTATAAAGGGAGCAGCGTATAAGTTTAGTGATAAGAGTATTGAATCGGAGAAAACTTATTATTACAAACTTGAGGACATTGAGAGGAGTGGCACCAGCACACTGCATGGGCCGGTGGCTGTAAAGGTAAGTTATAGAAAGAAGTGAA
>JAHFER010000050.1 GCA_023248365.1 Nitrospirota bacterium | reverse complement strand
CTGCGGTCATCACCATATTGCAGATATAGGCTTTCATGGCGTGGCAAAAAAGATTGAAGGCAGGCTCGTACCGCACTATCAGTTACATCTAAAGGGTGGTGTTGGAAACGGAAGGGCAGTTGTGGGGGATTCCAATATAAAACTTCCGGCGAGGAATATACCAAAGGGGGTATCAGAGCTAATATCCCTCTATCAGAAAGAGAGAATTCAGGGAGAGGTCTTCTACCAGTATATTGAACGGGTCGGATTAGATTACGTGCAGGATTTTATGGGGAAATATACCACGATTCCATCTTATGCAGAATCACCGGAAAGTTATTCAGACTGGGGTTCCACCTCTGAATTTGTTGTAAAGCTTGGGGCAGGTGAGTGTGCAGGAGGTGTGGTAGATCTGATTGAAGATTCCCTGATGGCAGGCGGCCGTGAGGTGTCAAGGGCGGAAATGCTGTTTGGCGCCGGTCAGGTTGAAGATGCCTTAAAGTGTATTGACAATGCTGTAATCTCCGTTGCATCTGGGATGCTTGTCCCGTTCGGCATAGATACAGAGGTTGAAGTTGAACTTGTAAGGGAATTTCAGGACAAGATAATTGATAAATGTATCGTGTCAGAGAAGGTAGAACCATTGTTTGTTGAATACGGTAAGCCTGCATTGGGAGACAAGGTTAAGGAAAAGCTGGCCCTTGCAAAACTCCTTGTTGAAGAATCCATGGAGGCTTATGGTAAGCTTGATAAGAACTTTAAATTTAAAAAGAGGGAAGAGAATGTTAAAGAAGAGGAGGTAGAAACTACAATGGAAAAGAAGATTGATGCGTATCTGGATTTGAAAGGTGTTGCGTGCCCGTATAATTTTGTAAAGACAAAGCTAAAGCTTGAAGATATGGACTCAGGGCAGGTACTTCAGATTGTAATTGACGACGGCGAACCGTATCTGAATGTGCCCAGAAGCGTACTGAACGAAGGACACAAGATTTTGGAAGAAGAAAAGATTGAGGATAAGCATTATAGAATTGTCATAGAAAAGGCGTAAGTTACTTAGCTATTTTTCTTGTCATTCCTGCGGAAGCATGAATCCGGAACTAATCCATTGCGCTGGATTCCCACTTTCGTGGGAATGACATTAACCAAAAAAGGAGGAGAAGTTAAATGTCACATTCAGTACCACACGGCGGGAAGTTAATCAACCGGATATTGAGGGGTAAAGACAGGGAGTTAGCAGAGTTAAAGGCAAAGGATTTAAAAAAGATTAAGTTAAACAAGAGGGAGTTGTCAGATCTTGAGATGATAGCTATAGGCGCGCTGAGTCCTCTGGAAGGATTTATGTGTAAAGATGACTATCATTCTGTTATGGATACGATGCGCCTTACGAACGGTCTTCCCTGGACCTTACCTGTTACACTTGCAGTTGATGAGCAAACAGCAAACAGTCTTTCTGTTAAAGAAGAGGTCGCCCTGGTTGATGATGAAGGGAATGAACTTGCTGTAATGATGGTAGAAGAAGTCTTCCTTCATGACAAGGAAAAAGAGGCATTACAGGTTTATAAAACCGATAGTCAGGAACATCCAGGGGTAAAGTATCTCTATGAGATTGGGACTCATCTTATAGGCGGGAAAATAGATCTGATACACAGGCCGAAACATGAGGACTTTATCCAGTACCGCCTTGACCCTATTGATACGAGAAAGGTATTTCAGGAAAAGGGATGGAAAAGGGTTGTTGGATTTCAGACAAGGAATCCGATTCACCGTGCCCATGAATACATACAGAAGACTGCCCTTGAGGTCGTTGACGGCCTGATGGTTCATCCGCTTGTTGGAGCAACAAAGGGTGATGACATATCTGCGGAGATCAGGATGCGCTGCTATGAGGCATTGTTTGAAAACTACTACCCCAAAGACCGCACCTTCCTTGCAGTCTTTCCCGCGGCAATGAGATATGCAGGGCCGAGAGAGGCCATATGGCATGCAATCTGCAGAAAAAACTATGGCTGTACTCATTTCATAGTTGGGAGGGACCACGCTGGAGTAGGAAACTATTATGGCACCTTTGATGCCCAATATATATTTGATGAGTTTGAAGATGGTGAGCTTGGTATAATGCCCCTGTTTTTTGAACACACTTTTTATTGCAAACGCTGTACAAGTATGGCATCATATAAAACCTGTCCCCATGATTCAAATGAGCATATAATTCTTTCAGGGACAAAGGTACGTGAGATGTTGAGGAACGGAATGACCCCTCCTCCGGAGTTCTCAAGGCCTGAAGTGGCAAAGATACTGATTGAGGCAATGTCAGCGAAAAAAGAGTAATTTTAAAAAAAGTAATGGGTAATGAGTGATGAGCAAAGTCACTTTCATAGTATAAATTTTTTTCTCCTGCCTTAATTTCCCTCTCCCCTTGCGGGAGAGGGTTAGGGTGAGGGGGAACATTTGACGCAACGGAGGCAGGTCATAGAAAAACCAATCCTGAAAATAGAAATCCCCGGTATAAAACCCTTACGAAGCGGCAAGGTCAGGGACATATTTGATCTTGGAGATTCTTTGCTACTCGTGGCGTCAGACAGGGTATCTGCATTTGATGTAGTACTTCCAAACGGAATTCCCGGAAAAGGAAGGCTGCTGACACAGATCTCAGTTTTCTGGTTCAAGATTATGAAGGAGATAATTCCCAACCATTTGATCAGTGCAGATGTGAAAGATTTCCCTGCGGTCTGCCAGCCGGCAAGAGACATTCTTGAAGGCCGCAGTATGCTTGTTAAAAAGGCAAAGCCTATGCCTGTAGAGTGTATAGTAAGGGGGTATCTTTCAGGGTCAGGATGGAAAGAGTATAAAAAGAGCGGCACTGTATGCGGAATAAAACTTCCTGAAGGACTCATTGAATCAGCAAAACTTCCTGAGCCGATATTTACTCCAAGTACAAAGGCTGAAGAAGGGCACGATATTAACATCACCTTTGAAGAAACAAAGAGAATAATCGGCAATGAGATGGCGGAAAGGCTGAAGGGCTTAAGCCTTGAGATATACAAAAAGGCTCAGGCGCTGGCAGAGAAGAAAGGGATTATTGTTGCTGATTCAAAATTTGAATTTGGAACCCTTTATGATGACGGCCGGCTGATTTTAATAGACGAAGTACTTACTCCTGATTCCTCCCGTTTCTGGGATGCAAAAACCTATGAACCTGGCAGGAGCCAGGATAGCTACGACAAACAAATAATCAGAGATTATCTCCTCACCCTCGACTGGGACCAGCAGGCCCCAGGCCCAACCCTTCCCGATGAAGTTATAGAAAAGGCCGCCGCACGGTACAGGGAGATAATGGATATACTGGTAAGCTAACCGTTTATCTTACGTATCTTATCTGAACACCCGCATAATATCATTATAAGAAACAATAACAATCAGGGTTATCAGCAATGCAAACCCAACTGTCTGGGTAACCTCCATAGCCCTTTTGCTGAGTGGGCTGCCTTTAATCTTTTCTATAATAAGGAAGACCACCCATCCTCCGTCCAGCACAGGTATTGGAAGAAGATTTAATATTCCAAGTTGTAAACTCATAAAGGCCATGAAGGCTAAAAGGTCTGATACTCCTGATTGTGCTGCCTCACCTGTGAGCTTGGCTATCATAATGGGGCCGCCAAGGGATTCTATAGACAAATTCAGGGATACCAACCTTTTCAAAACATCAAAGGTCAGCTTTGTCAGTTCAATGGAACGCATCATCCCGTGTTCTATTGATTCCATTACATCAAACTTTTGGGTCACAGTCTCCTGCCGGTTAACTATACCGATAATTCCATATCCGGCAGCTTCATCCTTTACAGGCCTGACTTTTGCTTTAATCTCCTGCTGGCCCCTCTTTACTTCAAGTTCAATATCCTTACCTGCATGAGATCTTATATGTGCTGACACCTGATACCAGCTTACTACAGGACTTCCGTCAATCTCGATAATCCTGTCGCCGGTCTTAAGCCCTGCCTTCTCAGCAGGATAGCCTTTGTTCACCCTTCCAACAATGGCTGCCATCTCAGGAAGCAGCCCGGAATAACCAGGACCAGAGTATTTCGACTCCTTATCCTTTTCTAATGGTAACTCCTTAACTTCGCCACTCCGTTCAATCTCAACTTTCATTCCAAGTTCCGGATGAGTAGCTAATATCGTAATAGCCTCATCCCAGTCTGAGACAGACTTATTGTCGATCTTAAGTATCTTGTCGCCAACCTGAAAACCTCCTGACATTGCAGGAGAATCCTTTTCAACCCAACCCACTACAGGTTTTTCTTCTAAATATGAAGGGAGATTAACTCCAATAAAAAATACCAGAGGCATTAGAATGAATGCCAGAATAATGTTCATCAAAGGCCCTGACAATACCACAGTTATTCTTCCTAATACACTCTTGGAAACAAACCTGCCATCTTCTTCCCCTTCTTTTTCCCACGCTTTTTCCCCTACTGTTTCCAAAGACTCATCATCTCCAATTTCCCCTCCTAACATCTTCACATATCCGCCAAGAGGCAATGCAGAAATCTGGTATTCTGTATCTCCTATTTTCTTTCCGATTATCTTTGGACCAAAACCAAGAGAAAACTTCTCAACCTTTATGCCGTTTAGCCTTGCCGCAATAAAATGCCCAAGTTCATGGACAAATATCAATACACCTATGCAGATTATGAAAATTACTATCGTGTACATCCAGTTCCCCCTTTTTTAATGCTTCCCTTCTATCCTGCTTATCTCCTTTTCTGCCTCTTCCCTTGCCCACTTATCTGCATGTAATACATTATCCAGTGTATCTGCACGCATAATATTATGTTTTTCCATAGTCTCACCCACAATCTTTTCTATATCGGAGAAACCTATTCTCTCCTGCATAAATGCACGCACAGCCGCCTCGTTAGCGGAGTTCAGCACTGCGGGCATTGTCCCGCCTTCTTTGATAGCATGATACGCATAAGCTAAACATGGAAATTTTTTCATGTCCGGATTCTCAAATGTAAGCATACCAATAGAAGCAAGATCAAGCCTTGCCATCAGTAAATCTAAGCGTTCAGGGTAACTCAGTGCATAGGCAATAGGAACCCTCATATCAGGCACACCTATCTGTGCCATCACTGATCCGTCTCTGAATTCTACTAAGGAATGTATAATGCTCTGAGGATGAATCAGGACATTTATCTGATTAACAGATATATTAAACAGCCATTTTGCCTCTATAACCTCAAGCCCCTTATTCATCAGCGTAGCAGAATCAATAGTAACCTTTGCCCCCATATTCCATACAGGATGCCTCAAGGCCTCTTTTAGGGTTGCACTCTTTTTTTCCTCAGCAGACCATTTTAAAAAAGGGCCGCCTGAAGCGGTCAAAATAACTCTGTCAACATCTTCCCATCTGCCTCCATGCATAACCTGAAATATTGCACTGTGTTCACTGTCAACAGGCAGGATTCTTACACCATTCTTATCGGCCTCTTTTGTTACAATCTCTCCGGCCATTACCATTGTTTCTTTGTTGGCCAGTGCAATTGTCTTACCTGCCTTAACTGCGGCAAGAGTTGGAATGAGGCCGGCAGACCCTGTAATAGCTGAAACTACTATATCAGCCTCAGGAAGTGTGGAAACACATATAAGTCCTTCCACTCCGGAGTGAATCTCTATTTTTAAATCCTTACATCTGTCTTTTAGTATCCCGGCAGACTTTTCTTTTGCGACAGATACAATGGATGGTTTATAACGTCTTATCTGTTCCTCCAGCTTACCGATGTTCTCACATGCAGTAAGACCAACAACCTTAAACTTATCCGTATGTGCGGCTATAACATCCAGAGTACTGGTCCCGATTGACCCTGTTGAACCTAATATCGAGATTTTTTTAATCATAAGTAGATGCTGATAACCTCTGGTTGAAAATAAATTATAAAATAATAAAATGCCGGAACAGTAAATATGAGGCTGTCAACCCTGTCCAGCATACCGCCATGGCCCGGAATTATACTGCCGGAATCTTTAAATCCGGCGCTTCTCTTAAGCAAGGACTCTGACAGGTCGCCGAGCTGGCTTATAATGCCGAGCACGAGGCCAATCAATATCGTACTATTTATTGTTAAACCTTTTAAAAATAACCACCTTGCAAGAAAGCCGGCGCCGACACATGCAACCACTCCTCCAACGGCACCTTCGATAGTCTTGCCAGGGCTGATATTGGGGGATAGCTTATGTCTTCCAATAAGTTTACCAGTATAATATGCGCCTGTGTCCACTCCCCAGGTTACTATAAGAACAAAAAAAATCAGGTTCTCACCATTAGCCAGTAAACGCAATGAAACCAGATGCCCGAGTGTCCATGAGATATAGAGTACGCCAAATACTACAACAGAGATACCGGTGAGCGCACCTTCAAGGCTCTTCTTTAAAAATAAAAAGCCGGAGAATGTTATAAAAATTATTGCCCCTAATACAGCCTCTCTTGTCTGTAGTGAAATTCCGCTTCCAAATGTCAGGAGTAATATAAACCCTGAAAAAAGGCCGAGAAGCGTAAATCTGTTAAAATCCCTGAAATGGAATTTATAAAATTCGTATTGTCCGATTAAGACTATGGCAACTACGACTAATAAGAAAAGTGCGGGGTTAGAATACTTAACTATTGCATAAACCAGCGGGATTAATACAACAGCAGTTAGAACCCTCTTTCCACCCATCAATTTACTCTGGATACCTGTTCCTCCACCATGCCAAATCTCCTTTCCCTGTGTTGATAGTCGAGGATTGCCATAAATAAATCCTTTTTCCTGAAATCAGGCCAGAGGGTCTTTGTAAAATAGAGTTCTGCGTAGGCTATCTGCCACAAGAGGAAATTGCTGATTCTCGTCTCTCCGCTGGTCCTGATCATAAGATCCGGTTCCGGAAGCCCCTTTGTGTATAAATAGTCTGAGAACATATTAATGTCTATATCATCCGGCGATACCGTGCCATTAAGTATATCTCTGCTTAATGCACGCATTCCGTCTACTATCTCAGTCCTTCCCCCGTAACTGAGCGCAATATTCAATATCATGGAGTTATTATTTTCTGTCTCCTTAATAACCTTTTTCAGCCATTTCTGTACAGACCTGGGAAGTTTATCAGTTTGGCCGATGGTCATAAACCGGACGTCATTTTCCATGAGGGTTTTTAATTCTTTTTGAAGGAATTCCTCAAGAAACATCATCAGGGCATTTACCTCAAATTCCGATCTCTTCCAGTTCTCTGCTGAAAATGCATACATCGTCAGCACCTTTATCCCAAGCTCACTGCTGGATGTTACGATATTTCTGACTGATTTGATTCCCTCCCGGTGACCGGCTATTCTTGGAAGTCCCCTCATTCCTGCCCATCTTCCATTGCCGTCCATTATAATGGCAATGTGCTTTGGCAGGTGGTTCCTGTCTATCAGTCTTAAAAGCTCATCCTCAGAAAGGCCGGAGAAATTAAGATTCTCCTCCTTTTCTTCTAAAATCATTATGGTGCAAATCCTTTCTGACTACTGCTAACCGGCCCTGCTTATTGGCCCTGTTAATTGGCAATATCAAATCATATTATCTTGCGTATTGAAAGTCAAATAGTTTAACACAACTGCTTACTGTAAAAAAATATCACGTGTCTCTTTACACTGCTATTGATTTGCAGAATGAATTCATCTCTTATGATCAACTGAATAGCGATATAAAAAATTTCATCCATAGTTTAAATCGTTCCTGATAGAATAGTACAGAACTGTCAGGGACCTTGCATGAAAAACATCGTAATAAGAATCTTTATATTATTCCTAATATTATATTTTCCCGTGCCTGCCCATGCGGCCGGGTTCGATATCATCAGGACAGATGAGGTTACCATAAAATACGATAAGGGTTTGACCGGTGTTTCTAATGAGATTGCCCGATTAATCCCAACATTAAAGGCAGAGCTTCAAAAGAGGACCGGACTGCACTTTAATTTCTACTTTAAGATCATGATTTATGGACATCGGGAAACCTTCAGGAGGTTAGTGGATAATGAGATGATTGCCGCATTTGCTATTCCAAAACAAGATCTTATTGTATTGGACCAGTCACAATTTCGATATGATTCACTCACCATCAGGTTGCTTGTCATGCATGAGATGTGTCACCTGCTTCTCCATAAGAATATAGCAGTGAATAATCTCCCGAGATGGTTTGATGAGGGGGTCTCTCAATGGGTCAGCGAGGGCATAAATGAAATAGTTTCTCCCCGGTCAACAGATGCCTTAAAAAGGGCCTACATAAGCAATACGCTATTGCCATTTTCTACCATATCCGAAACCCTGCCTTCTGATCCTGTCAACCTTATTCTGGCATATGAACAGAGCAGGAGCATGGTGGATTACATCGAGCAAACATACGGTGTTGATTCAATCAGGGGGATTATTTTAAGATTAAGCAGCGGTGCTGGATTCGATGATACCGTAAGAGATGAATTAGGTGCAGAGTTTACAGAAATTGAGAAGAATTGGAAGAAGGATAAGGGTTCACAGTACACATGGCTCGCCTACATTTCCAATCAGCTTTACCTGATACTTTTTCTTGTCGCCGCATTTTTAACCATATATGGATTTATAAGACTAAGAAAGAGAATGAGGGATTATAAGGATGATGAGGTTTAGAGAATTGTTATGCGGGAAGTTACAAACCAGTCCCGATCCCATTTCACCTTATTATATTGTCCTTTATCCTAAAGAATGTAGGCTAATCAACCGTTATGTATTGCAGTCTGTAGGGCAATGTACTATCCCGGAGCCATAGACGTCATCTTCATCAAAGAATGCCTCCGGCTCATCATTTGTTACAAAGGCCTGTAGATTTTTCACATACAGGCCCCGAAAAACTGATAACTAGTAAATAGGGAGACTTGTAATGAAAGGGGTTGTCTTCAATTTTCTGGAGGATTATATAGAGAAAAATCTGGGAGATGGAAGGTATGACGAAATACTGGGAAAATGCACCCTGAAAAATAGAGAGCCGTTTGTTGGACCCGGGACATATCCGGATGAGGACCTGATGGCAATTGTTTCAGAGACCATTAAGATGGCCGGGATTCCCCTGCCTGAAGCGCTCAGGTCATTTGGCCGGTTCTGCTTCTACAAGCTATCTGAAAGATATCCTGTTTTTGTTAGCTCGTATTCTCACCCCAAACCTTTTCTTAAGAGTGTTGAATCAGTCATTCATGCAGAGGTCAAGAAACTATATGAGGATGCTAAGCCTCCCTGCTTTACCTATGCTGACCCGGCCTCTGATCGCCTGATTATCCAGTACATATCTAAGAGAGGTCTCTGCCAGTTCATGGAAGGGTTGATAGATGGAGTTGCCGGATACTATCAAGTCCCCATCAAATACAAACAGGGA
>JAHFER010000049.1 GCA_023248365.1 Nitrospirota bacterium | reverse complement strand
AATCCATACTCTCCCCGGATTTATCTAATGACACTTCCGCCTCTTCATTTTGAATATCATCGTTATCCAACAAAGCCACCTCCCTGATTATTAAGTTATTTTAACCACAGAGACACAGAGCAAAATTCAAAATTTTTGATTTTTGAATTGCAATTTTGCATTTTTATCTTTAATATTTGCTTTTCTCCGTGCCTCTGTGCCTTTGTGTGATAATTTCTATCCTCTGTTCATCTCAAAAACCATTCTCAGCCCCTCCAATGTCAGCATTGGATTTATCTCTTTTATATTCCTTGTCTGGGCGGCTATCATCTCTGCAAGGCCGCCGGTAGCAATAACAGCAGGTTCCCCTTCCATCTCCTGTTTCATGCGCTCTACCAGTTCATCAACAAGTCCTGCATAGCCATAAACAATGCCGGATTGCATACTCGTTATTGTACTCGTGCCTATTACCTTTTCCGGCGCTTCCAGCGTTACACTGGGAAGCTTTGCCGCCCTCTGAGACAACGCGTCAAGTGAAATCAGTATACCCGGCACTATGACACCACCAAGATATTCAGATTTATTACTCACGGCACAGAACGTCGTTGCAGTACCAAAGTCAACTATTATAACAGGTCCGCCATAAATTGCATATGCTGCAACTGCATTCACTATCCTGTCAGCCCCTACATCCATAGGGTTATCATAACATATAGTAATCCCTGTTTTTATATTCTCATCCACAAAAACAGGATCGAGTTTAAAATATCTTTTCACCATCCTCTTCATGACCGTAGTAAGCAGCGGCACAACAGAGGATATAATGACACTATCAATACTTGTTATTCCTGAACTAACAGACTTCAGCGCCTCGCGAAAGAGAATTCCATATTCATCTGTTGTCTTGTTGTGGTCAGAACTAATCCTCCAGTAATCAAGAATATTTTTATCGTCATATACTCCAAACACTATGTTTGTATTGCCTATGTCTATTGCAAGAAGCATCAGTACCCTTCACTCTATTACTGTAATATCACCTGAATATATTACCTTTGTTGAATCCCCGCTAATCCTTAATACAAGCCCGCCTTCCTGAGTAACGTCTTCAGCAACACCGGTAACAACTGATTCATGCAGAACAACTCTCACCCGCTTATTGAGCGTGTTACATAGCCGGCGCCATTTATAGATAATTGCCATTATGCCGTTATTATGCAGTTCTCCATAATATAAATCCATCTTCTTTATAACAGAGCATAAAAGTTCAGAGCGATCTAATTTACTCCCAAGACACTCAATAACAGAGGTTGCCGGAATCTTAACAGTCATTGGAAGATCCTCATGTTTCATGTTTACATTTATCCCGATACCGATTACAACGTAATTTATCTTCTCTTCTTCAGCATTCATCTCTGTCAAAATACCGCAGATCTTTTTTTGATTCACAAGAATATCATTGGGCCATTTTATCCATGTTTCAAGCCCCGTTGTTTCTGAGATCGCCTCAGCAGTTGCAAGAGATGCCATCATGGTTAACACAGGCGCATTAATCGGCGGGAGATCCGGTCTGAGCAGGAAAGAGACATAGAGATTTACCCCTTTTGGTGAAGCCCATATTCGTCCCAGCCTCCCCTTTCCGTGCTGCTGAGATTCTGCCACAACCACAAGCCCTTCTTCCTTACCTTCCGCCCCGAATTTCATGGCAATGTCATTTGTAGATTCCACCTCATCAAGTATCAACAATTCCCTGCCTGTTACCTTAACATCTATTGCACCCTTAATCTCTGCGGCAGATATTATATCAGGAGATGCCATCAACTTATAACCCTTTGACGGGACACTCTCAATAACATACCCCTTCTTCCTTAACCCCTCTATATGCTTCCACACCGCGGCCCTCGTAATCTTAATCTGATTACTTATATCCTGCCCGGAGACAAACCCGTCCTTGCTATCTTTGAAAGTGTTTATTATGAGATTATCTATTTGTTCAGTTTGCATTTAACTTTTGATTTTTTATTTTTACTCTTTGATTTTATTTATGTCCATGCTAATATTTGCCCACACCGCAGAATGTATCAATGCACCTGCTGATATAATATCTACACCAGTAGACGCAACCTCTTTAACTCTATCAAGCGTCATACCGCCGGAGGCTTCTATCAATAAGTTTTTATCTTTATGTCCCCTGATAATACTGACGGCTTCTTTCATCATCTGAATATCCATATTATCCAATAAAATTATATCTGCCCCTGCTTGAACTGCTTCCCTCACCTCTTCTAAGTTACTCACCTCTATTTCTATCTTTATGGTATGAGGGACACGTGCTTTGACAGAAGATATAGCCACTGCAATCCCTCCAGTCAATGCAATGTGATTTTCTTTTATAAGAATTCCATCAAACAGCCCAAATCTGTGGTTCCAGCAGCCGCCGGCCCTTACTGCATATTTTTCAAGAGTCCTCAATCCTGGCGTAGTTTTTCTTGTATCAACTATACGGACAGGAAACCCATTAACAGCCACTTTGAATTTTCGTGACAGTGTTGCAATACCTGAAAGCCTCTGGAGAAAATTGAGGGCCACCCGTTCCCCTGTAAGAAGTGTCCTGGCGTTACCATGCAAACGGGCAATGTTACTTCCAGTCTTTACTGAATCACCATCATTAGCCAATGCTTCAAAGGCCACATCTGAATCAAGCGCCCTGAATACCTCTTCAGCAACCCCAATGCCTGACAGAACTATATCCTCTTCTGCAACAATAATCCCATTGGCCATCAGATTATCCGGAACAACAAAAGCAGTTGTTATATCACCTGACCCTATATCCTCAGAAAGGGCAGATTCAACAATCTTTTTAATTTCAATTATAGAAATGTCCATCCGGAAATCCCATTCTTAAACACAGAGGCACAGAGGTCTTTTATTTGTAAACTTAAATCTCAAATATTTTCTCTGTGTCTCAGTGCCTCTGTGGTTAATTATATTTTGAGATTAACCAAGCCACGACAGGTTGGCCTCTATCCTCTTTTTCTGCTCAATCAACTCCTGGCATCTCTCTTTTTCTTTTTGAACCACCGCCGCAGGGGCCTTTACAAGAAAGGCATTATTAGATAATTTACTGTTAATATTTTCAATTTCAGTATTCATATCACCAAGGCGCTTTTCCAAAGTCTTCTTTTCTTTTTCTAAGTCAATAACACCCTCAAGCGGCAGATAAATCTCTCCTCCTGAGAACACAGAGATAGCCGATTTCTCAGGCCTCTTCATATCTTTTCCCTGAACTATATTTCCTGCCCACGACAGCCTCTTCACATATATAAGATTTTCTTCAAGCAGTTTAATGAGGGTATCATCTGAAGATTTGAGATGTATATCCATCACCTTTGACGGAGGTATGTTCATCTCTGACCTCATGCTCCTTACAGTCTTTATAACATCCATAACATAGTCCATCTGTTTCCCTGCTTCATTATACCTAAGCACTTCCTCAACTACCGGATAACCGGAGATCATTACAGACGAGCCTTTAATATGCTGATAAATCTCCTCTGTAATAAAAGGCATAAATGGATGCAGCAGCCTCAGTGAGTTGTCCAGCACCCTTAGCAGAACTGCAACAGTGCTTTCTTTCCTCTGACCACCCTCGCCAAGCTGGAGTTTTGCGAATTCTACATACCAGTCGCAGAACTCATGCCAGAAAAAGCTGTAGATTGTGCCTGATGCCAAATCAAATCTGTACTCGCCTAACATCCCCGTTACTTCCGCAATGGTCTTGTTCATGCGGCTCAGTATCCATTTATCAGGAAGCGTTAGCGTTCCGGGGTTTAGTGCAGTAGTACCTTCCAAAACTTCCGAGTTCATCATTATGAACCTTGAGGCATTCCATAACTTATTTGCAAAATTTCGGTTCCCCTCTATGCGTTCCTCTGCAAGCTTTATATCTCGCCCCGGTGATGACATAGATGCTAAAGTAAATCTGAGTGCGTCTGTGCCATACTTTCCCATTATAACCAGCGGGTCAATAACATTCCCCTTTGATTTGCTCATCTTCTGCCCCTCAGCATCCCTGACGAGCGCATGAATACAAACCTCTCTGAATGGGACATCCCCCATAAATTTAATTCCCATCATCATCATTCTGGCTACCCAGAAGAATAGTATGTCAAAACCGGTAACAAGCACTGATGTGGGATAAAACCTTTTTAACTCCTCAGTATTTTCAGGCCAGCCTAATGTGGAAAACGGCCATAGTGCAGAAGAAAACCATGTGTCAAGCACATCCTCATCCTGCTTAATATCAGAACTGCCGCAATGTTTGCAGGCAGAAGGGTCTTCCCGGTCTACAGTAACTTCTCCGCAGGCTTTGCAGTGCCATGCAGGTATCTGATGACCCCACCAGATCTGTCTTGATATGCACCAGTCTTTGATATTATTCATCCATTCAAAATATGTATTCTCCCAGCCCTTTGGTATAATAGTAACCCTGCCGTCTTCAACCGCCTTAATAGCCGGTTCAGCAAGGGGCTTGACCCTTACAAACCATTGTTTTGACACATTGGGTTCTATAATCGTCTTACACCTGTAGCAATGGCCTACGGCATGGAGATGGTTATCCTCTTTTACAAGCTCTCCCCTGCTGGAAAGTTCGCTGAGCAAAGCCTTCCTGCATTCGAAACGATCCATACCGCTATACACACCCGCGGCCTCGTTCATCCTTCCGTCATCACTCATTACCTTTATCTTTGGAAGCCCGTGCCTGTTACCAACCTCAAAGTCATTAGGGTCATGTGCCGGGGTAATCTTTAATGCGCCTGTTCCAAACTCCATATCAACTACACTGTCAGCAATAACCGGTATCTCTCTTCCAACCACCGGAATAATTACACTCTTCCCGATAAAACTGCTGTATCTCTTATCATCAGGATGAACAGCCACTGCTGTATCTCCCAGTATCGTCTCAGGCCGTGTTGTCGCAACTATAAGTGAACCGGAACCATCGGTAAGTTTATATGTAAGCTGATACAACTTTCCCTGAATATTTTCATGCTCAACCTCAAGGTCAGATAAGGCGGTCATACACCTGGGACACCAGTTGATGATGTAATTTCCCTGATAAATAAGCGCCTCTTCATAGAGCCTGACAAAGACCTCACGCACAGCCTTAGACATCCCCTCGTCCATTGTAAAACGTTCCATACTCCAGTCACATGAACCGCCGAGTCGTTTTAACTGATAGATAATGGTGCGGCCATAATGCTCACGCCACTCCCACACCTTTTCAACAAACCCCTTTCTTCCATACTCCTTCCTGCTGCTGCCTTCTGATACAAGCTGGCGCTCCACAACATTCTGAGTGGCAATACCGGCATGGTCTGTCCCCGGGAGCCAGAGGGTGTTATAACCTGACATCCTCTTCCATCGAACAATAATGTCCTGTAATGTGGTGTTAAGGGCATGGCCCATGTGCAGAGAGCCGGTGATGTTTGGCGGGGGAATTACTACAGAAAAATTTGGATGCCTACTCTGCTGACCAGGTTTAAAATATCCGTTTTCATCCCAGAATTTGTACCATTTTTCTTCCACCTCTTCAGGGTTGTATACCTTGCTGAGTTCATTCATCCACTCTCTCCCTTTAGCCTTTCTATCTCCTTCTTAATCTCTTCTTCTGCAATCCTCGGGACGATTTCCATTACTACTTTTTCAATAAATTCTCTTGAAATTTTGCTTATCATTTTTTCAATCTGTTCGTCAGATGGCCCTCGACCCATGCCTGTAGCCTGTGTCAGTAAGCCGTCATTCCCGTGAAAACTGGAATCCAGTATTTGTGTACCTTCCACAGTTTCTTCCAGTGACGGTCTAATGGAAACAGCTTGCTCCAATTCTTTCTCTGTTTCCTCTAACGCACTTTCAATCACTTCCAGTGGAATATTCTCTTCCAACTCCTCAATTTCAACTACGCCTGGCAAATTATCATTTAAGACTGCGGATTCCTTCTCCAATATAGGATCTTTCTTATCACTATCCTCTGAAACGTTCCATCCGAGGAGTTCCTCAATGCTCATTGGTTCAACCTTCTCAAAGGAAGACTGTTTTGCCCCTTCCACGCACTCTTTAATTGTGTTTACCATCCTGGTGGGGTCTATAGGTTTATGGATAATCCCGTAGCCCGGAGGAATCTCTTCACCCATTTTAAACAAAGAGTCCACATCCTCAACAATATAAAGGATTGGCACATCCTTAAATTCCGGTTTATCCCTAATATCCCTGCTTAGTTTTACTCCATTTTCCCCTGTAAGGGCAGGGTCAAGAAGTATAACATCCGGCATAAACCTTAAGGCAACATCCAGGGTTACAGCCCCATCCGTCACCGTAGTGACCTTAAAACCCTCCAAATTTAGAAAATAAGAAATAACCTGGAGAACGGTACCATCAGATTCCGCTACAAGAACCTTCTTATCCATGCCAGCCCCTCCTATTTTCAAATATGTTAAAAATAATTAACCACTCTTTGTTTGTTTCTAGTCAGGCTTTCTAAGTATAAAGCAACGTACAAACTAACATATTATAGATTACGATGTCAAGTTTAAGAAAGGCATTAATCCCCTGAATTTACAGGGGGTTGAAGGGTAGACAGGGATACTGTAAGACCACACCCCAAACCAATATTGACAAGAAATACAGTTACGTGTATTTTAAGACATGTTTTAAACTAATCTGAATACAAAAGGAAAGTTACAATGAATAATAAACACACAATCTCAATTATTAGTTTTATATTTCTGATTTTATCAGTTACCATTTACTCTGGTTGTGCAAAAAAGGAAGATACGGTTAAGATAGGCGTCGCAGGCCCTATGACAGGGGATCAGAGTAAGATGGGCTTAGATATTAAGAACGGTGCGGACATGGCTGTCAAGGAGTGGAATCAAAAAGGCGGTGTTCTTGGAAAAAAGATTGAACTCCTTGTGGAAGATGACCAGCATGACCCGAAACAGGCCGTTTCTGTTGCCAATAAACTTGTTAATGCAGGTGCAGCCGGTATAATCGGACATTTTAACAGCAGTACCTCAATCCCTGCATCAGCAGTATATAACAAGGCAAAGATGCCAATGATAACGCCTGCCTCAACCAACCCACAGTTAACAGAACAGGGCTTCACTAATGTCTTCCGGGTCTGCGGAAGGGATGACCAGCAGGGGCTTGTTGCCGCAACATTTGTGGCCTCGGTTTTGAAATTAAAAAAGGTAGCAGTAATCCACGATAAAACTACTTACGGTCAGGGTCTGGCAGACGAATTTGTAAAAGCCCTCGCTAAACGGGTTGAGGTTGTTTATTATAATGGTGTTATTCAGGGCGACAAAGACTTCAGGGCAGTGCTGACTTCCATGAAGGAAAAGAAACCAGAGCTTCTGTATTTCGGTGGCATCTATCCGGATGGAGGACTCCTGATAAAGCAGGCACGTGAGCTTGGCATCACTATCCCTTTTATGAGCGGCGATGGCGTGATAGATCAGAAGTTTGTTGAGATCGCAGGCACGGCCTCTGAAGGAAGCTATCTTACATTCAGCCCTGACCCGGAACATATACCAGGCGCAAAGGACTTCCTGAAAAACTACAAAGCCGGTTATGGAGAACCAGGACCTTATTCGATATATGCCTACGATGCAACCAACGTAATGCTCAGCGCAATAGAGACTGCTAAGAATACAGACGGGCCAACCGTCAACAAGACCTTACACAGTATGAAACATACAGGTGCATTGGGAGAAATCCAGTGGAATGAAAAGGGCGATATTGTTCACTCTCCTTATGTGGTCTGGATAACAAAGGATGGAAAGTTTAAAGAACACTGGAAGCCCGGCGAGGCAGGACAATAACGCATGTTTCTGCAACAGCTTATCAACGGCCTGACACTTGGCGCTGTTTATGCCCTCATAGCTCTTGGTTATACAATGGTTTATGGGATACTGGAGCTTATTAATTTCGCGCATGGTGAAATATATATGCTTGGCGCCTATGTTTCAATTATTTCGCTCTCTTTTCTCACGGTCACTGGATTTACCTCTAAGAGTCTTATACTCTCCTTATTAATCGTAGCAATTATTTCAGCAGTATATTCCGCTGCTTATGGCCTTACCATGGAAAGGGTTGCATACAGGCCGTTGAGACATGCGCCGAGGCTTTCACCGCTTATCTCAGCCATTGGCGTGTCTATCTTCCTGCAGAATTATGTTATGCTGACGCAGGGTTCTGCTGATAAGATATTTCCTCATATTCTGTCGAACGGGGGATTTTCGATGGGCAATGCCACAATATCTTATCTCCAGACATTTATAATTATTACTTCCGTATTCCTTATGATTACCCTCCATGCATTCATTAAGAAAACAAGATTCGGCAAGGCCATGAGGGCAACCGCACAGGATAAGAAGATGGCGTCACTCGTGGGAATAGACATAGATAATGTGATAATAACCACATTCATTATTGGCTCAGTCCTTGCCGCAGTTGCAGGTATAATGGTTGCCATGTACTATGGACTAATAAATTTTTATATGGGTTATGTTGCAGGTATAAAGGCATTCACCGCCGCAGTACTTGGCGGTATCGGCAATATACAGGGCGCAGTATTAGGCGGCTTTTTATTGGGCATCATGGAAAGCCTTGGCGCTGCCTATGTATCGAGTGAGTACAAAGATGCGTTTGCATTTATAATCCTTATATTAATCCTTACATTTAAGCCAACCGGCCTGTTAGGTGAAAGTGTTCCAGAAAAGGTATAAGATCATTTTTTTATCAGTATGGTCCGGCTTGCTGTTACTGCCTTTCCTCGGCATAGTAAAATCTGCAATAGCCGCTGTAATAATTTTTTCAGGGATCATACTGTTCGGCCTGACAAAAAGGCTTGGAGCTTCTTCTTCAGGAAGACATACTTCAAAGTATATAAATACAGGTATAAAAAGCATAGAAACAATTTTTAAGCGTAAGAGAGTAAGGAATATTCTTCTGACTCTCCTTTTAGTAATACTCTTGTCTGCTCCGTTTATAATTAATAACTACTACACAGACGTACTTACAATAACAGGGATATATGTGATTCTTGCCCTCGGTCTTAATATTGTAGTCGGGCTTGCAGGTCTGCTCGACCTCGGCTATATTGCATTTTATGCCATAGGGGCATACTCTTACGGAATATTAAATACAGCATTTGGAATCCCCTTCTGGCCGGCAATACTGATAGGCGGGATGCTTGCGGCCTTTGCGGGCATGATACTTGGAATGATAACGCTGCGACTGAGGGGTGATTATCTTGCAATTGTAACACTGGGATTTCTTATGATAGTTCATCTGATATTGAACAACTGGGATTCTGTTACACGCGGGCCTAACGGCATACTCGGAATAAAGCCCCCGGCTAT
>JAHFER010000341.1 GCA_023248365.1 Nitrospirota bacterium | reverse complement strand
AAAGGATGAAGAGGGTTGTTTAAGTGTCCCGGATTACAGAGATTCAGTGGTTAGGGCTGCGGTTGTAAGGGTAACAGGGTTTGATAAAGATGGAAATAGTGTAGAACTAAGCGGCGACGGGCTGCTTGCAAGACTATTCCAGCATGAGATTGACCACCTGAATGGCATCCTCTTTATTGACAGATTGAGCAGTCTTAAGAAGAGTTTATTCTTACGAAGAATTAGAAAACTACAAAAACAGTCTGATTCAGAATTGCCATCCAAATCATGATCTCCGGCCCTGTTGTGTTCATGGGGACACCTATATTTAGTGTCCCGTTTCTTGATGCATTAATAAAGAGTGGAAGAGAGGTTGCACTTGTTATAACCCAGCCTGATAAGCCAAAGGGGAGGGGTCAGAAACTAATGCCTCCTCCTGTAAAAGAATTTGCACTGAGTCATGATATTTCTGTACTTCAGCCTGATAAGCTCTCTGAGGTTTCTGTTGCAGAATCAATAAGAAAAATAAATCCTGAGTTTATAGTAGTTGTTGCATACGGCAGGATAATTCCCTCAGCGATATTAAAGATACCTGAGAAGGGGTGCATTAATGTTCATGCCTCTCTTCTGCCTGAATTCCGGGGGGCATCTCCGATACAATGGGCGATTATAAATGGGTGTACTGTTTCCGGTGTTACAACAATGCTTATGGATGAAACGCTTGATACCGGCGATATGTTGCTGCAGGAAAAGGTTAAGATAGACAGGACTGATACAGCAGGAAGTCTGTTCAATAAGCTGTCAGAGACAGGCCCCGGACTATTAATAAAGACCCTTAATGGACTCGAAAGTGGAGAGGTCCTGCCAATACCGCAGAACCACGAAAAGGCAAGCTATGCTCCCCTTATTAAAAAAGAGGACGGGATTATAAACTGGAAAGAGTCATCTGAAAATATCTATAATAAGATACGGGGATTTGACCCATGGCCGGGTGCGTATACATTTTATCGGGGTAAAAGATGGCGGATATGGAAGGCAGAGGTCCAGGATGTTTTGCCTGCCAAATTAACCGAATCAAGGCATGGAGACATTATTGATGTTCTGGCTGATGGAATCGTGGTTGCTGACGGAGATGGTGCAATAAAGATACAAGAGTTTCAGCCTGAGGGGAAACGCAGAATGAGGGTTGAGGAATATCTCAGAGGGCATAAGGTGGAGAAGGGCGTAATCCTTGGTGATGAGGCACACGGCATTGACACTGCTTAAAATGTGCTTATAATAGATGTACCATTACCCATTTTTGTAAAGGGGGATGGGGGCTTTAAAAGGAGGCAAGAGAAACATGAACTTAAACACTTTAAAGACCACATTCTTTCTGGCTGTTCTGAGCGTACTGTTTATTTCAGTGGGCTCTATGCTCGGCGGCAGGAATGGCGCAACCATGGCCCTGATGTTTGCAGGGGTTATGAATATCGGGGCATACTGGTTCAGTGACAAGATTGTTCTTGCAATGTACAGGGCAAAACAGGTTACTGAGGGAGAAGCCCCTGAGCTTTACAGTGTAGTAAGAGAACTTACAGGCAGGGCACAGCTTCCGATGCCTAAGGTCTATATTATGGATAACCCTTCCCTAAATGCCTTTGCAACAGGCAGGAATCCGGAACATTCAGCAGTTGCCGTAACATCAGGAATACTTGGAGTTCTATCACGGGATGAATTGTCAGGTGTTATAGCGCATGAGCTTACGCATATAAAGAACAGGGATATTCTAATCAGCACAGTAGCCGCAACTATTGCCGGCGCAATAAGCTATTTAGCCCATATTGCACAGTGGGGTTTAATGTTCGGCGGAGGAAGAAGGGATAATGAAGACCGTAACCCGCTTGGTTCCGCTATGTCAATTCTTATAATGATACTGGCCCCGATTGCTGCCTTGCTTATACAGATGGCCATTTCCCGCTCAAGGGAATACAAGGCTGATGAAGGCGGCGCAGAGATTAGCAGAAATCCCATGGCTCTTGCAGGCGCTTTAAGAAAACTCAGTGCAGGTGCGAAACGTATACCTATGGAGGCAAACCCATCCACAGCACACATGTTCATTGTAAGCCCTCTTACAGGAGGAGGTGTACTATCTCTGTTCTCCACACACCCTCCGATAGAAGAGCGTATTGCAAGACTTGAAGCAATGACAAAGTTTCGCATCTAACCCAACATTTTATTTCTTCAGATTATTCCTTTTATTTTGCATAAAATACTATTATACTTTTCGGCATGTTCCGGACCTGCTTATATGTTTTTAGAATTCCATTACTTATCCTCCTGTTTATATTTATGACTGTTATACCTGACAGCAATTCCTATTCTGCCCCTGTCTCTTCACACAATATCAATATTAAGTTTGATCTAAAGACTCATACTATAGATGCAGTTGACCATCTTAAGATTTATTCGAGGGGATGAAGGGTATTTATATTCTATGTAAACAGAAATATTGAAATCACATCAGTAAGAGGAAGCGGTGACAGCGATTTATTGTTCTCAGTGAGTGATG
>JAHFER010000340.1 GCA_023248365.1 Nitrospirota bacterium | reverse complement strand
CTTACAGAGGTTACCCTTGAAGAGATGTACCCGTTGCTTGAAGAGATACTTACCGGAGAGATGATAATAGATGAGCGTGGAATGCTTGAGGCTTCAATACAGAGGGACGGAAAAGAAGTGGCAAATTATTTAGTCCTTAATGATGTGGTTATAAACAAAGGCGCCCTTGCCAGGATGATACTTATGGAGACCCGTGTAGGTGGAAAGTATCTGAATACATACCGCGCAGATGGATTAATTATTTCGACACCAACAGGCTCTACTGCCTACTCTCTTTCAGCAGGAGGCCCTATTGTTTACCCTACTATAAGCTCTGTGATATTAAGCCCTATTTGCCCTCACACTCTCACTAACCGGCCTATTGTAATACCTGATAACGGGAGCATAGAGGTTATTCTTCTCACAGAAAATGAAGATGCCCTTGTCACACTTGATGGACAGGAGGGCTTTACCCTGAAATATATGGACACTATTGTGGTAAAAAAATCTGCCAGCAAAACAAGGCTTATACTTTCTCCAAAGAAGGATTATTATCAGATTTTAAGGCAGAAACTCAGGTGGGGAGATAAACCTATTTAGGTGCCAGTAATCTTTCTTTTGTGTAAATAAAACTTTCCCTGTTATAATCAGAAAGTTCAAAATCTTCCCGCAGCACTATTGCATCAACAGGACAAGCCTCCTGGCATAATCCACAGAATATACAGCGGATCATATTGATCTCATACTCTTTTGCATATCTCTCTCCCGGGGAATACCTTGCCTCATCTGTATTTTCTTCAGCAACAACCCGGATACAATGTGAAGGACAGGCCGCAGCACATAGCGAACAGCCTATACACCTCTCCAGACTGTCTTCATGCCTCAGCAATTTATGGCACCACCGTGTTCTGGGATAAGCCTCCCGGCGTTCTTCCGGGTATCTCACAGTGACACTCTTTTGAAAAAGGCGCTTACCCGTAACACCAAGGGCCTGAAGCAGTTCTGTCAGCATAAGTACCCCCTCCCCTTAATCCCCCTTCCGCAAGGGAAGGGAAGATTTATGGAAATCGATTTTTGATAATTTTTCCATTACATCTTCTGTTGAGGAAAAATTCCATCCTGCACCCATTGCATTAGTTGTCAGCATAATAAATTCCCATAAGGGTTTTACATCAGCCGCAGGCTTTACAGCCTTACATAGCTTCTGGACTCTTCCCTCTGAGTTTGTATAAGTTCCATCTACTTCTGAAAAAGCCGTAGATGGTATTACTATATCAGCAGCACATGCAGTAGGGGTCAGAAATAGGTCATAGACTATGAGCAATTCAAGGTTATTTCTAAGAATATTAATATCAGGAATTTCTGTTCGGGCCACAATCAAACACTTTTGCTTGTCCGTTATCGGCATACTCAACGCCGGCATTATCCCCATATCAACTGCACCTCTGGAATTGGCATTAGGCCACATAATACCGCTGCTAATCCATCCCCTATTTTTTAATTTAATATGAAGCTCTTTAAGTATATTGAAGGCAGGCTCAAGTAATTTCAGTTCAACCTTATGGTCAAGCAGAACAACATATTTCCCCGAATCTTTAATCTCCGAAGATAATAAGTCTGTGAAATCTGAAGAGGCTGGATTTGATTTTATATGTCTTGTGGCGTATAGTGATAACTCGATTTCCTCCTGTCCGGTTATATAGAGTTTTACTCCCCTCCTAATCGCCTGTTTTATCCTAAGATCCAATATCGGGAGGTCTCTTGCCGGATCTCCTTCTATAATAAATATACTGTCTGCTTCATCAATATCAGTGAATAAAAATCTCCTCAGTCCTTCAAATAAATTCTCATCCGGAAATTGCTTTAAGACTGCTTTATCAGAGGTAAGCGCTATGGCATCAGAACCAATTACTTCTATCATAAATTTTTGGAAAACATACAGTTCTTCATTGGTAAGTTCAGAAGATAGTATCCCGCAAATGCTTCCATTGCCATGCGTAGATCTAATATCATTTATCTTATAAACTACTGCAGATAGCGCCTCTTCATAAGTGCATGGAACCAGCGCGCCATCTATGTTAATCATAGGTGTTTTAAGCCTTTCCGGATGGTTTACAAATAAATAACCAAACCTCCCTCTGTCACAGAGCCAGCCATTATCAACTAAAGGATTATCACGTGAGAGTATCCTCACCACCTTATTTTCTCTGACATCAATATTGATATTACAACCACAACCGCAATGGGAACAGATGGAAGGCGTCCTTTTTGTATCCCACGGCCTTGCCTTAAACCTGTACTGTAGTGATGTGAGTGCGCCAACAGGACATAGTTCTATGGTGTTTCCTGAGAAATTAGATTTAAGTTCGTCTGCATCAATAAATGAACCTCTTCCTCTGTCCATAACCGCAAGCTCAGGATGGAATGCCACTTCCTCCATAAAGCGAACACATCTGGTGCATAGAATGCATCGTTCCCTGTCTAGCACAATTAAGGAGCTGAGATTAACCGGTTTATCAAAGTGCCACTTCTCATCACAGAACTCACTCTTT
>JAHFER010000048.1 GCA_023248365.1 Nitrospirota bacterium | reverse complement strand
ACATAGTATTAACAATCTTCAGGGGAGCAAATGAAAGATAAGAAATACCTTTATTTAACCTGTGCCACGATTATAGGTTTCCTCATATTCCGGCCTTTCTATATTGCCACAACAAATTACAACCTCTCGCCTGATGAGGCATATTTCTGGGACTGGGCACGGCATCCTGCATTAAGTTATTATGACCAGGGGCCTATGGTGGCGTGGATAATAAGATTCTTCACCAGCATCCTGCCATTGTCGGAGTTTTCCGTAAGAGCCGGAGCCCCTATTTTTGCCGCAATAACAACTGCTGTTATTTATATACTTACAGTCGAAATTACCGAATACCGCCTAACCGGATTTATAGTTGTGCTGTTATTCCATCTTACTCCTATCGCTACAGCAGGGGGCGTAATAATGACATATTACTCGCCTCAGATACTTTTTATGTCACTTACTGCGCTGTTCCTGTGGAGGCTGATAAAAGACGGCAGGGGCTGGTGGTGGTATCTGATAGGCGTGAGCCTCGGGCTTGGTCTTTTATCCCATCACATGTTTATATTTTTTACCGCAGAGGTGTGGCTTTTTATTATACTTTCCAAAAATAACAGAAAGTGGCTTGCATCCAAAGAACCTTACCTCGCATTGCTGATAGAGGCCATTGTGGCAAGCCCCATATTAATCTGGAACCTCACCCATAACTTTGTCATGTTCAGGCACGCCTCCGGTATGATGACAACATGGGCAAAGGCCTTTAGCACACTATTAAAATATATTGGTAGCCTCGCAGGTGTACACACGCCGCTTGTTCTTATTGCGGTAATCTATGGCCTGATAGTTTGCGCTTATCGCTGGATAAAGTTCCGGGATGATAAATACCTGATGCTCTTCTGCCTGTCTGCCCCTGTTATAGTATTCATAGCCTTTTTAAGCTTTGGCGGGCGCACAGAGGCAAACTGGCCTACAGCCGGTTTTATCACCGGTATAATCTCCGCTGTATATATTCTTCATGAGAAATATAAAAATGGAAGAGCGAAATTTCTTATCAGCGGATCTCTTGCATTTACGATACTCTTAGGCATACTCTTGTCAGCGGCCACGTATTATCCGTCCTTATTATATTCCGCAGGCATCAATGTGCCGCCAGGTAAAGACCCTGCAAACAGGCTATATGGATGGAAAGAGCTTGGCAATGAAGTTTCAGCAATTTATGAAACCATGCCGCCAAATAGTTTCATTGCAACCAACAGCTACGGGGTTAATGCTGAACTTGCCTTCTACGTAAAGGGCAATCCACAGGTTTATCAGATACCAGCGGCAAGACGGTTCAGTCAGTATGACTTCTGGAACAACCAGGACGCTGTAAAAAATAAAGACGCTGTGTTCGCAGGCTGGATGCCCATTGAAAAAGATGTTGAAATATTATTCAATAAAGTAGAGCTGGTAAAGCATCTGATAATTTATGCAGAACACAACAACGGCATCAGAAAAGAGTTCTTCATCTACAAATGCTACGGATATAAGGGGACAACAGGAAAACCGGTTTCGTTTTAAAAAGCAAAGAGGAGAAGAGTATGTCCCGCATTTTCGATAATATTGAACAGCAGCTTTGTTTTCAGTGTAAGTTCCTTTACTGCTTACTGTAAAAAAATATCACTTTAGTATAGAATGGGGTTTATTAATTTGGGGCAAACTATAGTGCCAAATGAATCGTCATCAGCTATAAGGGATAATCAGGGAAGAGGCAGGGTAGGCGACTTCCTTAAAGATAAGATTCAGAACGGTTCTAAACTCTCCATAGTTTCTGCCTATTTCACAATCTACGCCTATGAACAGATAAAGGAAAAGCTTCACAGTATTGACCACCTCAATTTCCTTTTCGGCGAACCACGCTTCATAAAAAGACTCGATCCGGATAAGACCGATACAAAATCCTTCAAAATTGAGGATTAGAAGCTTGCCTTATCAAACAGACTGCAACAGAAACGTCTTGCAAAGGAATGTGCTGACTGGATAGAGGAAAAGGTTGACATTAAATCTATAAAGCAGGCGAATCTGCTTCACGGCAAGATGTACCATATTGATACCAATGGTATTGAAAAGGCATTGGTCGGAAGTTCCAATTTCACTGTCAGCGGCCTCGGCTACGGGAATACCCCTAACATCGAGTTGAACCTCGAAGTTGCTGATGACCGTGACAGGAGTGACCTGAAGAACTGGTTCTGCGAGATATGGAACAATGACCAGCTTGTTGAAGATGTAAAGAATGATGTGCTTGCTTATTTAGAACAGCTCTATCAGGAAAACTCTCCGGAGTTTATCTACTACAAGACCCTTTATCATATCTTTGAGAAGTTCCTCTCCGAGCAGGAACCAGGCGGTATTATTGATGAGAAGACCCATTTATATGACACAAAGATATGGAATATACTCTATGATTTTCAGAGGGACGGTGTTAAGGGTGCAATCAATAAAATCATCAAACATAACGGCTGTATTATTGCAGACAGCGTGGGATTGGGAAAGACCTTTGAGGCGCTGGCAATTATCAAATACTTTGAACTGCTTAACGACAGGGTGCTTGTGCTATGCCCAAAGAAACTGAGGGACAACTGGACTGTTTATCAGGCCCATAATAACAGTGAGTTAAATCTCTTATTGGAAGACAGGTTCAATTATACGGTACTGTGTCATACAGACCTCAGCAGGGACAATGGCAAATCAGGGGATATTGATCTCGGAAAGATAAACTGGGGGAATTACAACCTTATAGTCATAGATGAGTCTCATAATTTCAGAAACAACACAAAGGGGAAAAAGGACGAGCAGGGAAATACCATTAAAACCAGCCGTTATGAAAGACTTATGAATGAGATTATAAAAAAGGGGATAAAGACTAAAGTCCTTATGCTTTCTGCCACTCCGGTAAACAATAACCTCAAAGACCTTCGTAATCAGATATACTTTATTACAGAAGAAAGAGATAATGCATTCAAAGAGTCCTTCAACCTGACAAGCATCTCTGAAACATTGAAGTCTGCACAGAATAAATTTACCCACTGGGCAAAACAATCTAAAAGAGAGATTAATAAGCTGTTGGAAAGCTTTGATTCCGGTTTTTTCAAACTGCTTGATGAACTCACTATTGCCCGCTCAAGAAGGCACATTAAGAAGTACTATAACCTGAAGCAGATCGGAGATTTTCCAAAGAGAGAAAAACCTGTGTCTCTTTACACTGCTATTGATCTACAGAATGAATTCATCTCTTATGACCAACTGAACAGCGATATAAAAAAATATAAACTATCCCTCTTCAGCCCTTATCAATATGTTAAAACCGAATTCAAGAATCAGTATGATAAGGAAAAGGTAAAGAACTTTTCGCAGGAGGACAGGGAGAATTACCTGATAGGCATGATGAAGGTGAACTTCCTCAAACGGCTTGAAAGCTCTGTTAATTCATTTGCGATATCTATGGGGAGGACTATCAATAAAATCTCAGGGCTTGAGAAGAGGATTAATGAGTTTAAAAATAAGATGCTCCCAGATACAGGAATTGATGCAGAAATTGACCCAGAAATTGATATAGATGACCTTCATTCAGCAGATCCCATAGAAAGCGACGAAGAGACCGAAGATGCGTGGGAGGTCGGTAAAAAGATAAAGTATTCTCTCATTCATCTGGATGTTGACAGGTGGCTGGCAGACCTATCAAAAGACAGGGAACAATTACACAGTCTTTTCATCGCCGCAAGCGCTGTAACAATCGAAAGAGATGCAAAACTTGCAGAGCTTAAAAGGCTGATCAGGGAAAAGGTTTCAAACCCTGCCATTACCAAAGATGGAAAGCTGAACCGCAAGGTTCTGGTATTCACTGCCTATGCTGACACAGCATCCTATCTTTATATGGCATTAAAAGACTGGGCCTTGAATAACCTCAATGTCCATATTGCATTGGTAACCGGCGGTGCGATTGAAAATAAGACCACATTTGGTAAAAATGAGTTCACGCATATCCTGACGAACTTTTCACCTGCTGCAAAAAATCGTGATAAGGTAAGGTCAATGATACAGGATGAAGAGATAGATATTCTTATTGCAACAGACTGTATCTCTGAGGGGCAAAACCTTCAGGACTGCGATTATCTTATAAACTATGATATCCACTGGAATCCTGTCCGCATCATTCAGCGTTTCGGAAGGATAGACAGGATAGGGAGCCGGAGTGAAAAGGTTTATATGCACAACTTCTGGCCTACAAAAGACCTCGATAAGTACATAACACTTAAAGAACGGGTTGAGGCACGAATGGCGCTGGTAGATATTGCTTCCACAACTGATGATAACCTATTATCGCAGGAAAATATCAAAGACCTGATTCAGGAGGACCTGCAATACCGCGACAAACAGCTCCTCAGGCTGAAAGACGAGGTGTTGGACCTGGAAGATGTTACAGACGGGATTAGCCTGAGTGAATTTACACTCGATGACTTCCGCATTGAACTGATAAATTATATCGAGGCCAACAAGGAGAGACTGCATGAAGCGCCGCTCGGATTGTACGCAATTGTACCTCCTCCGGCTGAGAGCCGGCAGGTTATATGGCCGGGAGTAATATTCTGTTTAAGGCAGACAGGCGATGCGTCAGGTAATGAAACGGTGAATCCTCTACAGCCATACTATCTCGTCTATATCAGGGAAAATGGAGACGTCCGGTTTAACTTTACCAATGCCAAACAGATACTTGAAATATTCAGGATGCTGGCGGCCGGTAAAGACAGCGCTCATGAAAAATTATGCGATATATTCAACGCTGAAACATCCAATGGAAACAACATGGAAAAATATGACAACCTTCTTGAAAAGGCACTCCTTGAAATAACAAAGACCTTTAAGAAGAGGTCAATCGGCGCATTAGTCTCCGGCAGGGGCGGCAAATTGCCACTGCAATCACATCAGGTTAAAGGCGCTGATGATTTTGAATTGATAACATGGCTGATTATTAAAGAGGAAGAATCTGCATGACAAAAGATGCGAAGGTTAGAAAGATCATTCCGTCCGGAGAGTCTGAAACTGTTGAGTTCAAGAGCGGCTTTGACAGAGAAACCATAGAAACGCTTACTGCTAAAGGCGACCTCTTTTCAGAGGTAGAGGGTGTCATGGATTTTATTAAAAAACATATGAATAAGGCATACATCATTACCGGCAGACCCCAGCGGGAAGAACGGTGGGACTACCCCCTTGATGCCATCCGTGAAATAGTTATCAATGCAATTATACACAGGGACTATACAAGTACAGCAGATTCGATAATCAAGGTATTTGACGATAAAATACAATTTTTTAATCCTGGTGGACTCCCTGAAGGCATTACCATTGAAAAACTGTTAAAAGGTAATTATATTCCAAGCGCCCGTAACAAGAAGGTGGCAGAAGTCTTTAAGGCCGCAGGGTTGATAGAGAGATACGGCTCAGGAATAAATAGGATTCTCAATGCATTCAAGGACTATGGCCTTCCTCCTCCTGAGTTTAAAGAAATGGTCCCTGGGTTTATGGTGACTGTTTATAAGAAGACCGAACAAGTCACCCCACAAGTCACCGAACAAGTCGGCACTAAGTCGGCACCAGGTTGATATATTGCGTAAGTGTTTGATTGACGCTGGAATAACAGAACTTATGACCATCGCAGGGCGAACCGACCGTACCAAGTTCAGGCACCAAGTCCTTAACCCTCTAATAGAAGCTGGGTTGCTGGAGATGACCATTCCCGATAAACCTACCAGCAGCAAACAGAAATATCGCCTGACGGACGAGGGGAAAAGAATAGTGGAGAATTTAAAAAAATGAATGACCTTAAGGTACAGATTCAATCTGCCATTAACTCCTTTGCAAGCGGTGACTTGCTGACTAATGCAGGAACTCTCCTGAAAGTCCTCGGATATAGTAGCGACAGGACATTTCTATTAACACCAAACATCTTTGCCGGATTTTGGGAATCCTTCGGCAGCCAAACTGTAAATTTTGATAAGGACAAAGCCAGAGTAAAAGAGTGGCAGTCCATAGACATTATCTTTCAGCTTACAGAAGACGACATCAGGAAAACTCATTCCCTTTTTACAGCAAAGCAGGTTGACAACACCATTATAGAATCCTATCTGTTCTTTGCACTTTCCCTAAAAGAGAACACATATAAACGTGCTAATCTTGTAAAAATTACAAGAGAGATCAACAAGCTTACTCCTATGCCTGCGATCATTCTGTTCCTTTATGGGAAGTGCCTGACCATCTCTATTATTGACCGCAGGCCTAACAAAAGAGAGCCTTTAAAAGATATTTTAACAAAAAAGATTTCCCTCATAAAAGATATCAATATCGAAAAACCTCACCATGCTCATATAGACATTCTTTCAAAGTTTTCTCTACCTAAGTTGATAGAAAAACATCAAACCATTAATACGCTGGATGACCTTTACAGGGCTTTCGGTAAAACCCTTGATCTTTCGGCACTGAACGAAGATTTTTACAAAAAGATATCAACATGGTATTACATTGCAACATCAACCATTAAGCTCCCCATCAGGCCTGAATATTACAAAGATGACAAGGACAACGTCAAAAACTTTACAGTAAGACTTATATGCAGAATGATATTTTGCTGGTTCCTTAAAGAAAAAGGGCTGATTAATCCAAAATTGCTTGAGCTCTATGACTATAATGACGATCCACTCATACTGGTCAGAAAAACCAGGGAAGAATTTGACACAGAGAATAGCTACTATCGTGGAATTCTGCAGAATATCTTTCTAAGCTGCCTGAATTCTCCCATGAATTTATCAAAGAGAATGGCTGAATACCTTGGAAAAAGGTATCTTCCAGAAGATTTTGATTACAATCTCCTTGACGCTAGTCCCTTCTTAAATGGCGGTTTGTTTGACAGACTTGAAGAAGACAATTACAACGAGACTATTGAAGACGGCCCTCTATACATCCCTAATGAATTGTTTTACAGCAAGCTGTTACAGACAGGCACCGGCAGAAATGCCAGAACGACCGAAGGACTAAACCGGATTTTAGCTTCATATGTCTTTACTGTAGATGAGAGCACTCCACTTGAAGAAGAGGTTGCCCTTGACCCTGAATTGCTCGGATTGGTATTTGAGAACCTTCTCGCAGAGATTGATCCTGATGAAAATATTGCAAAGACAGCAAGGAAAGAATCAGGCTCGTACTATACACCCCGTAAAGTCATTGACTATATGGTTAATGAAACGCTTCTGCTCTTTCTCACCAATTATTTCAAACAGTGCAGCAAGGATGACTATATTAACAGGTTGAATGATCTCATTTACTTTGACCGCATTGATGAGAATGATGAGACCTTTAAGATAATAGTAGTAGACGCGCTTGACAGCGTAAAGGTACTCGATCCGGCCTGCGGCTCAGGCGCTTTTCCTATGGGAATGTTACATAGAATTGTCTCCCTTCTTAAGCTATTGGACCCCAGTAACCATTTGTGGCTTGATAAACAACTTTCCAGGATAGAAGATAAATTACAGCGTGATAATTTTACAAAGATCCTTGAACAGCATATGGAAGATTATCCCAGGAAGCTTGGTATTATCAAGAATGCCATATACGGTATAGATAACCAGCCGCTTGCCGTTCTCATAACTAAGCTCCGTTTTTTTATCTCTCTTCTTATCGAACAGCAGATTGATTTAAAACTGCCTCAGGAGAACTACCATATTACCCCACTTCCCAATATTGAAACGAAGATCATCTGTGCCGACTCACTGGTAGATTTAGAGATTGATATATTTGATGAGGCAGTCTTTGCCCATCTCAGGGATGCAAAGGAAAAATACTATAGGCCTAACCTGACCAAGGATGAAAAGGATACCATTGCCACGGAGATAAGCACGATACTATCAACCTATTTTCCATTATTTGCACAACAGGTTACCGGCAGGAAAATGAAAGATTTTAAATCAGAGGAGGAAAGAAATAAGGCAATACTTAAGCAATGGTTTCAGCATGCAAATCTCTGCGCGCCGTTTTTCAATCTTGATCTCTTTTTCCCTGAATTAACCCATCAGGCTTTTGACATAGTAATGGGCAATCCACCCTATGGCGGCAAGGATATTTCCGAAGATTTAAAAGATAAGTTGGAGCTTGGGAAAAAAGATCCATACGGCGCCTTTATTGCAAGGTTTCTGGGGAATGGTTTTAAGCCCACTCCGCTGAAAAACAAAGGGATATTATCGTATATAGTCTCTGACACCTTTATGACAATCAAAAGCCATCTACAGCTTCGTAAACAAATGATGAACAGTTACGTCCATAAAATTATAAGGGTACATCCGGACACCTTTAATGCGACAGTAAATACAGCAATCATCATTTGCCAAAGAAATACTTATCCTTCTGGAATACCGTTTGCTCAGCTAAGAATTGCTGCATCACATCATTGCCAGATGGTTGATATGACAAATATCAGCATTCATGATAATTATGATCGTTTTCTTGAGGTCCTCTATAAGACCGAGGGGTTTGAAGAAAAAGAAAATATATCAACTCCAGAGTATGCAATCTACTTTTACCGGCAGGATCTAATCAGGACTAATTCCAATATGCCTTTCTTTGTAGCATCTCCGAAGCTGTTTGCTTTAATGAATGATACATCAGCTCCAACAGAATACGCTGATCTAAACAACAAAGCCATCCAGCTTAGGAAAATTAATTTCAACAATAGAGAAATAAAGCTCATCAAGTTAAGTCAGATAGCAGAAGTTAGGCAGGGCCTGGCAACGGGAGACAATGACTCATATCTTTTCCAGAATCCTCAGGCGCGAGGTTCTTACCGCAATATCGAAGATTTTAAAGAGTATCTTTTAACAGACGATGACATTTCAACAATTGTACGCAATGAAAAATTGAGGATAGACATTATTAATAAGGGGATATCGAATGACCCGAAATCAGGCAGATACTTTGGCGGCCGATACATTTTACCTTATGATAAGGGAGGAGAGTCGGATGCTGAAGAAGGCTGGATGCCAAATTATTATGTGCCGACGAATTATTTTATTGATTGGAGTGAATGGGCTGTAAAGAGAATGAAGAGTTATACCATTGCACAGAGGATGATTGATAAAAAGGAAAATAAACCTATTAAAGACCATTACACAACAACTTGCTGTGCTGTATTTCGCAATGTTGAAACATATTGTACAATGGGCATTACTTTTTCAATTACTGGTATCTATGCACCTTCATTTAGAAAAAATTCAAGAGGAATATATGATGTAAAAGGTTCTTTTATTGATTCAATATTAGATGTTGAGTTAATCCTGGGCCTGCTATCGAGCAAATTAATAAAATTTTTATCCAAGACTATGATTTATCATACTGTTGACATGCAAGTAGATGCTGTTAAAGAGATACCAATGAGTT
>JAHFER010000047.1 GCA_023248365.1 Nitrospirota bacterium | reverse complement strand
TATTGCTGGCACACGGAGGCGCGGGAGGAGTGCTGAAGATGATAAGCGTATGGAAGAGGAGCTTATCTCTGATCCAAAGGAACGGGCGGAACATATAATGCTGGTGGATCTTGGACGCAATGACCTCGGAAGGGTCTGTAAAAAGGGGAGCGTTCATGTGAATGAACTGATGGTGATTGAAAGATATTCCCATGTGATTCACCTTGTCTCAAATGTTGTCGGGGAGCTTGAACCTGAATATGACCAGTTTGACCTGCTTGAGGCATGTTATCCTGCAGGCACTGTTACAGGGGCGCCTAAGATACGATCAATGGAGATAATCGAGGAGCTCGAAAATTCAAACAGGGGCCCTTATGCAGGGGCTGTCGGATACTTTAGTTTTCAGGGAAATATGGATACCTGCATTACCATCAGGACCGCAGTAATCAAGGGGAACAAGGTCTATTTGCAGGCGGCGGCCGGTATAGTGGCAGACTCAAATCCGGATCAGGAATATCTTGAAACTATGAACAAGCTAAAAGGAATGCTTAAGGCGATAGAACTGGCGGAGAGAGGGATAGATTAGAATAAGGATGAAGGATGAAATATGCTATTAGTAATTGACAACTACGATTCCTTTACATATAACCTGGTCCAGTACATTGGTGAACTGGGACAGGAGATAAGAGTATTTCGTAATGATAAAATAAGTATTGCTGAAGTAGAGGAGCTTGCACCTGAAAGGATAGTAATATCTCCGGGGCCTTGTACACCAAAAGAAGCAGGTGTATCTGTGGAGCTGATAAGACATTTTGCCGGGAAGATTCCGATACTTGGCGTTTGCCTTGGACATCAGTCAATTGCCGAGGCATTCGGAGGCGCTGTCGTAAGGAACTACAGGCTTATGCACGGTAAGACCTCTATGATTAAGCATGACAATAAAACAATATTCAAGGGCCTTCCCAATCCATTTGAGGCCACACGCTACCACTCTCTTATTGTAAAAAGGGACACCCTTCCGGCAGTCCTCGAGATAAGCGCTGAGACAGATGAAGAAGAGATAATGGGGATCAGGCATAAAGAATTTAAGGTTGAAGGTGTCCAGTTTCATCCGGAGTCAATATTGACAGTGGTGGGAAAAGACCTGTTGAGGAATTTTATAAACTTATAACCGCAGAATAAAACACAGAGACACTGAGGCACTGAAGAAATTAAAAAGTAGGCTTCAAAATTTTAATTTTGCATTGTAATTTTGCATTTTGATTTTTCTCTGTGCCTCTGTGGTTATATTTTATAAGAATAAACGCTATGATTAAAGAAGCTATTTCAAAACTTGTAGAAAATATAGATTTAAGCGAAGAAGAATCTGAGCTGGTTATGGAAGAGATTATGAGCGGCAATGCTACTCAGGCCCAGATTGCCTCGTACCTCACTGCACTAAGAATAAAAGGTGAAACTGTAGATGAGATTACCGGCGCTGTAAGGGTGATGCGGAACAAGGTTACAAGGATTAATGTAAAAGACCCTCATGTTGTGGATACATGCGGAACAGGGGGAGACCGCTCAGGCACATTTAATATCTCAACCACTACGGCCTTTGTTGTTGCCGGAGCCGGGGTAACGGTAGCAAAGCACGGGAACCGCTCTGTATCGAGTCAAAGTGGTAGTGCAGATGTCCTAAAGGCGCTCGGTGTAAGTATAGATATGCCGCCGGAACGGGTTGAAAAGTGCG
Organism: Nitrospirota bacterium; assembly: GCA_023248365.1. Lineage (GTDB taxonomy): Bacteria > Nitrospirota > 9FT-COMBO-42-15 > HDB-SIOI813 > HDB-SIOI813 > JACRGV01. Next base: position 7,736 of record JAHFER010000047.1, on the reverse strand, counting down.
TGAATGAAATAGGTATAGGCTTTCTCTTTGCCCCGCTTTATCATCCTGCCATGCGTTATGCCATAGGCCCGAGACAGGAGATAGGTATAAGGACCATGTTTAATATACTCGGCCCGCTTACGAACCCTGCGGGCGCATCCTGCCAGGTGCTCGGTGTATACGCATCCCATCTGACAGAAACCCTTGCCCATGTCTTAATGAATCTCGGATCCACGCACTGTTTTGTAGTTCATGGTAGTGACGGGCTGGATGAGATAACTATAACCGGTGAAACAATGGTAAGCGAAGGCTTCAATGGGAGCGTAAAGAGTTATAAGATACGTCCGGGGGATTTCGATATTAAAACAGGTACATTAGAAGATATAAAAGGGGGTTCCGCAGAGGACAACGCTGCTATTGTTTTAAACATACTGCAGGGTGAAAAAGGGCCAAGGCGGGATATTGTTCTTCTGAATGCTGCCGCAGGTATTATGGCGAGCGGTAAGGTTTCTGATGTAAACGATGCTATTAAGGCAGCAGAGGCGTCAATAGATTCAGGGAATGCATTGGACAAACTGGAGATGTTACGGCAAGCAACAAGTTAAAATATAGTGAGCAGTAGGGGAGGGGCTTGTCCCCTCCCGAAGTAAGATGTCAGAAGTAAGAAAGAAGGAAAACAGATGGAAAACCTTTTAGCAAAGATAGTAGAAAATAAGAAAGCTGAACTTAAAGAGAACAAGTCAAGGCTGTCTCTTAAAGAGATTAAGGTACAGCTTCGTGATGTTGAGCCGCCGCGTAACTTCAGTAAAGCCATATCAGAGCCAAAGGAGAATACTCTTAACCTGATCGCAGAGATTAAAAAAAGGTCCCCCTTAAAAGGTACTCTGATAGAAGACCTTAAGGCTGAATACCTTGCAAAAAGATATGAATATGCAGGGGCATCGGCAATATCAGTAATTACAGAGGAGCGATTCTTTGAAGGTAGCCCTGCTTATATAAAGGTTGCAAAGAATGCAGCAAAAATTCCGGTATTGAGGAAGGATTTTCTGATTGATGAATATCATATTTACGAATCACGATACTTAGGCGCTGATGCCCTTCTCCTTATAGTTGCAATATTAGATTCATCAGTCCTTTCTGACTTTATAGGGCTATCATCAGAACTGGGCATGTCCACCCTTGTAGAGGTACACAGTGAACAGGAGCTTGAGATGGCCTTAAAGGCTGATGCAAAGATAATTGGAATAAATAACAGAAGCCTGAGAACCTTTAAAGTAGATTTAAACACGACTTTCAGAATTATAAAAGAAATACCTGACGGAAAAATTGTTGTAAGTGAAAGTGGTATATACAGCAGGGATGATGTTGATAGGCTTGCAGATGCAGGAGTTAATGCAGCACTGGTGGGTGAGGCAATTATAACATCCGGGAATGTTAGTAAGAAGATAAAGGAGCTGATAGGGTAGCTATGGTTAAAGTAAAGATCTGCGGAATAACAAATCTGGACGATGCAATGGCTGCGGCTGAGGCAGGCGCTGATGCCCTTGGATTTGTATTCTATCCGGAAAGTCCAAGGTATATTGAGCCTGGAAAGGCACGCGAAATTATTGCAAAACTCCCTGTATTTATTTCCACAGTCGGCGTCTTTGTGGATGAAAGTGAAGACATGATAAGACGTATTGTAAGAGAAAGCGGTGTACAGATACTCCAGTTTCACGGGGAAGAATCTCCGTTACTATGCACAAGATTCAGGGAAAAGGTTATTAAGGCAATCGTAATAAAAGATTCAGAGAGTATAAACAGTATGATGATGTATAATGTTGATGCCTTTTTACTTGATACACATGATAAGGATAAAAAGGGCGGGACAGGAAAGACCTTTAACTGGGAGTTCACGGGTAAGGCAAAGGAACATGGAAAGGTCATTTTATCAGGCGGACTAAAACCATCCAATGTCAGAGAGGCGATAGAGATGGTTCATCCCTATGGAGTAGATATATCCTCCGGCGTAGAAATTACACCTGGTAAAAAGGACCACGACAAGGTTGCAGAATTTATAAAAGAGGTGAGAAAGATAAATGTTACCTGATTTAAACGGTCACTTCGGCATATTTGGCGGAAAATTTGTATCTGAAACACTTATGCCCGCATTAACAGAATTGGAAGAGGTCTATTCAAAGGCAAAAAAAGATCCTGCATTTAAGGAAGAATTTGAATACTACCTTAAAAAATATGTGGGCCGTCCTACGTCATTGTATTTTGCAGAGAGGCTTACAAAGCATCTAAAGGGCGCAAAAATATATCTGAAGCGGGAAGACCTTTGCCATACAGGGGCGCACAAAATCAATAACACAGTAGGACAGATTATCCTCACCAAGCGTATGGGAAAACAGAGGGTGATTGCAGAAACAGGCGCAGGTCAGCATGGAGTTGCTACTGCAACTGTAGCGGCAATGTTCGGAATTCAGTGTGAGATATACATGGGGACTGAGGATATGGCAAGGCAGGCCTTGAATGTATTCAGGATGAAACTACTGGGTGCAAAGGTCACTCCAGTTGATAGCGGCAGCAAGACACTGAAGGATGCTATAAGCGAGGCCATGCGTGACTGGACAACCAATGTTCATACAACCCATTATGTACTCGGTTCTGTTCTTGGTGCACATCCCTATCCAATGTTGATACGGGATTTTCAATCTGTAATAGGAAAAGAAGCACGGGAACAGATAATAGAGGCAGAGGGCAGGCTGCCTGACTATCTGGTCGCATGTGTGGGAGGCGGGAGTAATGCGATTGGCTTGTTCCATCCCTTTATCGCAGATAATGCTGTAAAGATGATCGGGGTAGAGGCAGGCGGACTCGGTATAAAAACCGGAAAGCACGCCGCACGCTTTGCCGACGGCTCAACAGGTATTTTCCAGGGGACAAAGACCTATGTCCTGCAGGATAAGGACGGGCAGGTGAAGGTGACACACTCAGTTTCTGCCGGGCTTGATTACTCGGCAGTTGGCCCTGAACACAGCTATTATAAAGAGGCTGACAGGATAAGCTATACATATGCAACGGACAAAGAGGCGCTCAGTGCCTTTTCCCTGTTAAGTGAAACAGAGGGTATTATCCCTGCATTGGAAAGCGCCCATGCAGTAGCACATGTAATAAAGCTCGCACCAACCCTGCCAAAGAATAAGGTAATTATTATGAACCTCTCCGGCAGGGGGGATAAGGATGTACAGCATGTAGCACAACTAATAGGTAGCAGTAAGCAATGAGCAGTAAGCAGACAGGAAGGAAGAACATGAGAAGAATAGAGACTACCTTTGACAAACTCAAGGCTCAGAAGAAAAAAGCGCTTATTCCTTATATAATGGCTGGGGATCCGGATTTAGAGACTACTAAATTACTGATCCTGGAGATAGAACGTTCAGGCGCTGATATACTTGAGCTTGGAGTTCCTTTTTCAGACCCTATTGCCGATGGACCGACTATTCAAATGGCCTCTGAGCGTGCCATTAAATCCGGTACTAACTTAAAGAAGGTGATGGCCCTTGTTAAAAATCTCAGAAAAGATGGTCTTTCAATCCCGATTATTATAATGACCTACTACAATATCATCTTTCAGTACGGGATTGACAAGTTCCCTGCTAATGCTGTCTCGTCAGGGATAGATGGTGTTATAATACCTGATCTTCCTCCGGAAGAGGCATCAGAGTTCCTAAAACATTCAAAGAAACCAGGGCTCGATACAATATTTCTCCTGGCTCCTACAAGTACAGAGGACAGGATAAAAAAGGTAGTATCATCTGCAAAAGGATTCATATACTATGTATCAATGACAGGGATAACAGGGGCAAAACTTAGCAATCTCTCCACAGTAAAATCCAGAATTTCTGAAATCCGTCAGCACACCGGCCTTCCGGTGGCAGTGGGATTTGGAATATCAAAAGAGGAAGAGGCAAAGAAGATCTCAGGGTGGGCAGATGGAGTAATTGTAGGAAGCGCCCTTGTGAAGATTATTAATGAGAACAGCGGTAAGCGGGTTCTATTTTCAAAGGTAGGAAAATTTATAAAATCATTGAAGGGAGCAATAGCCGGATAAAATGGCCTGGTTTAAAAAAGAAGACAGAAAAGTAAAGATCCCGGAAGGACTCTGGATAAAGTGTAACTACTGTAAAGAGATAATCTACAGGAAGGAAGTAGAAAAAAACTCTATGGTATGCCCGAAATGCAGATACCATTTCTGCATATCTGTAGAGGAGAGGCTTGCTCTGATGCTGGATGAAGGGAGCTTTAAGGAATATGACAAAAACATACAGCCTATGGACCCGCTTGATTTTAAAGATTCCATAAAATACAAGGACAGACTAAAAAATTATCAGAAGTCCACTGGCTGCAATGACGCATTTATTTACGGAGAAGGAACCATCAATAAGCGTTCGGTTATAATGGGCGTCTTTAATTTTAAATTCATGGGTGGGAGTATGGGGTCTGTCGTAGGAGAAAAAATACTCCGGGCAGCAGAAGCCGCCTTCAGCACAAAACATCCGCTTCTTATAGTCTCGTCGTCCGGAGGCGCAAGGATGCAGGAAGGGATACTATCCCTAATGCAGATGGCAAAGACCAGTGCGGCAATAGCACGGCTCGCAGACGAAGGCGTTCCATACATATCCATATTAACTGATCCGACATTTGGCGGGGTTACTGCAAGTTTTGCCATGCTTGGGGATATTATAATCGCTGAACCAAAGGCCCTGATAGGCTTTGCTGGTCCCCGTGTTATAGAACAGACGATTAAGCAACAGCTTCCGGAGGGTTTTCAGAGGGCGGAATTTCTTCTTGAACACGGTATGATTGATATGATAGTCGAAAGAAAAACAATAAAAGAGACCCTTACCCGGATAATAAGATTTTTTGGATAATTCGTCCATGTCATTTCAGGACAATCTGGCATATCTATATTCTCTGCAACAATTCGGCATTAAATTAGGCCTTTCAAATATCAAAAGAATATGTTTATCTCTAAACAATCCACATGAAAAATTAAAGACAATACATGTCGGAGGCACCAACGGAAAGGGTTCAACTGCGGCTATTTTGGCCTCAGTATTGCATGAGGCCGGATATAAAACAGGTCTCTACACTTCACCGCATCTGACAGATATAAGGGAGAGGATTAGAATAAACAATATCCCGATAACTAAAGAACATTTTTCATTTCTGATTGAAAATATCAAAGAACACATAGAAGGGTCCGATATCTTACCCACATTTTTTGAATTTACCACAGCCATTGCATTAGAATACTTTGCTGAAGAACGCGTTGATATTGCAGTAGTAGAGGTAGGAATGGGCGGCAGGCTCGACGCTACAAATATAATCGTCCCTCTTGTAACGATTATCACCAATGTTGATTATGATCATACAGAACATTTGGGTACTGATCTGGAAGACATAGCAGGAGAGAAGTGCGGAATAATTAAGAAGAGCGCCCCTGTTGTTACATCAGAACATAAAGAGAATATACTTTCCATAATTGAAGATAGCGCTAAAAAGGCCGGCACAGTTACATATATATTTGGAAGAGATTTCAATACCGTTCCTGTTAAACTCACCCGGTCTTACAGCGAGGTTTATTATTATGGTAAGAGATGGAGGGAGTTATTGCTAAAATTACCTCTCGCGGGTAAACATCAGATGTTCAATCTTGGGGCCGCAATTTATACTATAGAACTATTAATGCAAAAGGGCTTTGAAGTTACAGATCATCAGCTTTTCAGAGGAGTTGAAAATACATCATGGCCCGGAAGGCTTGAGACGGTATCTGTGAATCCGCAGGTAATAGTTGACGGCGCACACAACCATGCAGGAACAATTGTGCTGGCCAGATTTATAGAAGATGTACTTATGAAAGTAGAAGGACATGGAAACATAATCCTTATATTTGGCGTACTGAAAGATAAAGATGTCAGCAGGATGATAGAAGAACTTATTCCATATTCATCTGAAGTAATTATTACAAAACCTGATACAGAACGGGGATTACCTGTTGAAGACCTCAGAAAGATAGTTGAACAATACGGTATTACCCCGCATGTCACTCAGGCTGTATCTGAGGCATTATCCCATGCATATAACATTGCTTCATCTTCAGACACCATAATTGTAACAGGCTCTTTATATATGGCAGGAGAGGCCAGGAATCAAATAACCAGCGGATTTGTAAATGAGTAAATGGACGAATGAGAATCACCTGTTTCTTTTTGTCCTCCTGCTTATACTCTTTATCCCCTTATGTCCACTGACTCTATGTCACTCCTATGCCGGATCTCCTACAACAAACATAAAAAGTAATAACCTCGAATACCGGAATGGCATATATACAGCAACCGGAGATGTCGTTATTACCCAAGAGGATAAAAAACTTACTGCTGAATCTGTCAAATTAAATAACAACACCGGGGACGTTACAGCAAATGGTAATGTCGAATTTACCGACGGCATGAATACTCTAACGTCAGAAAAGCTTTTCCTCAATCTGAATTCTAATTATGCAAGAATTGACAAGGGGAAAATTTTCATTAAGGGAGAAAATTTTCATTTAGAAGGAAAATCCATAGAGAGGCTTTCAGAAGATAGATTTAAGATAAAGAGTGCAGATTTTACAACATGTGACGGAGAATCACCATGCTGGAGGTTTAAAGGGCGAAATGTGAATATACACCTTAATCATATGCTGACTGCCCAGGGTGTATCTTTTTCAGTAAAAGATATACCCGTTCTTTATTTCCCATATATAGCGCTCCCTATACTGCAGGACCGGCAGACAGGTTTACTGATACCCAGAATCGGTTACAACACGTCAGAGGGTTTAAAGTTAAACAATGCCTTCTACTGGGCCATTTCAAAAAGTCAGGATGCAACCTTATACGCTGATTATTATGGAGAAAAGGGCTGGGGGTCAGGCTTGGAATACAGATACATCCTGAGTAAAGACAGCATGGGTAAATTTTATGGTTACTACATCAAAGACAACCAGTTAGGAAAGGATAGATGGGATATAAATTTCAACCATAAACAACTCCTTGCAGAGGACCTTTCAGGCAGGATGCGTATTAATTATATTAACGATAAATCCCTGTTTAAGGACATCAGCGAAAATATCGGAGACCGTTTGCAAAGGACTCAGGACTCAGACATGTATATAAACAGGAGAGGGGATAATACCTCTGCACATCTGTGGGCACAGTATACACAGAACCTTTCAGGGAAAAGCAATGGGATATTTCAGAGGCTCCCTGAGGCTGGATTTAAGGTAATGGAGAACAGGATAAGTAAAACACCTCTTTATTGGGGATTGGCCTCATCTGCATCAAGATGGGAAGAATCGGACACAGGATTAACCCGTCTTCAATTTGCACCAAAGATCTCGGCAAGATTATTCGAGGGGACAGGTCTTATATTTATACCGGAGGCAGGAACAGAACATGCGTTTTATATAGTAGACGGGGGTAACAAATCCATCTATTCAAATCAATACAATCTTGCCGCAACTCTTACTACAAAGCTCTACAGACCCTTTTCTGTAAATTCAGGCTCAATTGAACACTTTATAGAACCAGCCATAAGATATGAATATGCAAAGGTTGCCTCAAAAGGTATTCCTCCATTGTTAGACCAGAATCCTCCATTGCCGGTGGATAAAAATATCATTTCAATTACCCTGTTAAACAGACTACTAACTTTAGACAACAATTCTAAAT
>JAHFER010000339.1 GCA_023248365.1 Nitrospirota bacterium | reverse complement strand
AGGTATAAAATGTGTCCTTTTACATCTTCTACATAGTATTTCAATTCCATACGGAACTATCTTTGCTATTATATTCTTTTCACAGATACATCTTAAAAAATTATCCATTTATAAATTTCCCCAAATCATGCACCCTGTTTAACCAACCTTTTAAGAACTTCTCCTGAGTCGGATTCCTCTTAACAAGAAAATGGTAGAACAACTCACGTTCTTTAAGTAACAAGCTGGCAAGTATATCATCACCATATCCTGCTACATGATTATTCATGGCAGCAATGGTCTTACTGCCGATCACCCCATCATCTATCACCCCAATAACTTCCTGTAACCATTTATCCGCCTGATGAAGACCACAATTAACACAGGCATCAAAATGAACTATCGAAGTTTTATCTGGCATGTCATCACAGGAACCGGCAAGCCAATAATGTGTATAGTAAATTTTCTCTGCTATCAACTTTGCCTGCTCTATCGGTAAATCCCACATGGCATTAACTTCTTCAGGATAGAATTTTGAAGCTATACCGAAAATAGTACGGCCTCCACTATCTAACTTATCATCTGATTTATACCCTTCCCAACGTAAAGTAAAATCTAATGCCTTATGGAATATATCAACACTCATTCCTTTAACCAAGTCCCTCTTTTTAACACAATTACTGTGATACTCTCAACACCAGTTTCTATATGGCCACGATCAAATCCGATCGTCCCATCCGGCATTGGAGATACATCCCAGTCCCCGGTAAGGTTTTCTGCAATCTGTCTTGCCAAAGTTATCGTATCCTTACTGATTGCTTCAGCATTATAACCATCCCAGTCAGGAACCATGCAATCTTTTTCAATGGAATCTATATCTGCCAATAATTTCTCAGCACTCATTTAACCAATACCCCAACATTTTCCATTAAATAATTCTTCGCCAGTATCGTAAAAAACTTATTCATGTCCCCATCTGCAAACTTGACCGCCGTAAGTTGAAGTTTGTGGATTTCATCACTGGTTAAATCTTCTATTGTTAGAAATATTCTTGCCATCTATTTTATTTGGATAAAATATAGGTTATTGTAATTCCTAATGCTGAGGTTAAAAAAGTAATTATCAGCAATACTGCCCATGACGGACGACCATCTATCTTCGTCCACATGGCCTCAAGGCTGTCGTTTATATGCTCTAATATCCCTCTCTGGTTCTCAGCATGCTGGTCAAATTCCCTTCGTGTAACATATTCAAATTCTGTCATCAGTCCTGTCTCCATAAGTAACCCGCATTATTGAATATCATTCCTTAATTCCTGTCTTGTTTTCTCTCCCCAAAATCGTCTTGGATTGCCACAACAGAATGCAGAACACGGTTTAGGAGTTTTTGCAAGTTTACCACGTGCTATTGCTTCATCCTCCCAATAAACATCAGGATCATAACCATGCAGGCGCTCTTTCACTCTGTTATTAATTTTAACTTCCCGCATATAGCGCCTAAGACCTCGGTGTTTCATTTTTAGTCCCTTCAAGTTCTGCAATAGCATCCGTAAGACATTCTATAGCACTAATAAGATACAACTCCTCATCAGTTTTCCTATTCGGGGTTCTCTTAATAGCAAAAGCAAGACGCCCTGAATTTTGCACATAAGTAATTCTATCCTGTGCAAGTTTTATAAGTTCTACTGGTGTCATTTTACCTCTTATAGAACTCATTATTTGTCCTCACCCTTTTTATCAATCTTTTTACTCTTTTTTGTAAAATATCTATCAAGTATAGCTTCTTCATCTGGATATAAAGAACGTGCATTTTTGAAAACAGTTTTACCAACATCATATAATTCTTTTAATGTCTCTATTTCTTTATACATCACTTTACCTCCGGCGTATTCTGCATAACAATTACCGCCGTTAATCCTGCCATACCTATCTGAAGTTGCTGCACCTTAGCGTGCATGAACCAGAAGGTTAAGACCATCCCTATTGCAACACCGATTATGTAGGGTTTATATTTAAGCATTACTTATTCCCCCAAAACAAACAACCCATAGATTCTTTTGTAACATAACATTTATTATCTGTTTGATAATTCCTGTACTCGCATAACTCATCATTATTATATTTAGTCTCACATTTATACAAATCAAATCTTTCATAAATTCTAACTTGCTTAGTTAATGGACTGCATCCAATTAATAGTAAAGTTAGCGCTATTACAAACTTCATTTATTCACCACCCCATTAAACTTCAGTAAACTTACTCCTATGACCGGAGTAAGATTCTCTTTCAAATTATTCATCCTCAAATTCTCACCATCAACATGAACCCCTGTCCATATTAAATCATTCAGGAAAGTGAATCCCATGATATTAAGGCTGGTCTTGTGGTCTGCACCTATACCTATTGCAAGGCCTCCAAAGCCTACAGGTTTGTTGCCTGTAGCAGTCTTATACTCAAGTAAGGTTCCATAGGCAACATTGCCGGAATCGGTGTTATTGCCTGTTAGGACTACATCTGTGGCGCTATATGTATCTGACCACCTTAATCCTTGAGCAAAGGCA
>JAHFER010000046.1 GCA_023248365.1 Nitrospirota bacterium | reverse complement strand
TCAGGAATAGTAACCGCATATTTCGTAACAGGTTTTACAAGGGAGACTATATCCACCTCCTGAATGCCCATCTGACGGACGCCTTTCCCTGAAAGCAGGTCTTTACGTTTGACTTGTCCTGACAAAATAAGGAGCGGGGTTGAATCAATCCATGCAGCAGCAACACCTGTTATTGCGTTTGTACTGCCGGGGCCGGTGGTAACAAGCACAGCTCCCAGGTTATTGCTGTACTGTGCATAGCCATCTGCTGCTATTACAGCCGCCTGTTCATGAAGACACCCTACAAACTTTATTTTTTTATTTCTCCCGACTGAGTCCACAAGATGCATACACCCGCCGCCAGGGAGCATAAAGATATGCCCTACACCAAGCCTGGAAATAAAATCTATTACATAATCTGATAACTTAATCATGCTTTAATTCCTTTGAGACCTTTCAATGTATTGCAAAACCTCTGGATTCCCGTTTTCACGGGAATGACGACTTTTGCAAGAACCTCAGATCAATTCTGTTAAAACTTCAGTAATTTTAATTTTACTTTGATTCCAGGGCCTCGGCATCACAACACCCTTTACACCAATCTTTTCAGCGGCGCTAACATTTGCAACACTGTCATCCACCAAAAAGTCAACTTTCCCCAGCCACTTTAGAAAATCAGCTTTATCGTTGTCGTATACCAGGGCGCTGCTCCCATCTCTCTTTGAAGGCACAAAATGAAATGTCCTTATCCATATCCCGAAATGCCTGAAGACCCACTGGGCCGAGGCTGAAACAGCAATATGCGGCACTGCTGTAAGGGCAATATGACGGAATGTGCTGCCATATTTATTAAACCAGTCTGAAATTTCGCTGAGAGGCTTCATCTCCTGATATAAAACTGACAAACGATATTCATCTAAGGATCTCAAATACTCCTCAAGGCTTATCCCCAGAATCCGGCTTGGCGGATTCTCAGTAAGTTCTTCATAACGGAGACTGCATTCAGGATGTTCCGTCAACCATTTTTCTTCAAACCATGACCGCATCAAGTCGTTCAGAACATCGTCTACATCCCAGGCAATTGTATTTAAAGGCCGCATAGTATTAAAGGAGGTTTATATAACAGGCTTTAACAACCAGTCAGACCAGAATGTAAGTGCAGTCTTCCTATTTTTGTTGTTAATTATCGCTCCATCTTTATAAAAAGAATCGTCTTTATAATGCGTAGTTGAGATTTCTTCAAATATTGCTCCATTGACTGAACCAAAGCTATGCTTCATCCATCTTTCAATGACAACCATTTCTCCGGCCTTATATTTTTTCTCATCCTCATCAAGGTTAAGGATAACGTCTCCGTATAAAACATGAAAAGTCTCTTCCTTCCTTTTATGGTAATGAACCGGATGGTTTTGTCCAGGCAGTAAAATAATCAGCTTTTTACAGTACTCTCTGTTTATGCAGTTGATTATGGTTGCACCCCATTCTACAAATTTATCAATACCGTAATGATGGGACAACTCCATTTCAACCCTGTCAGGTAAGGCCAGATTGCTTTCTATTATTATTTTTTTTACATGATTTATAATCTGTAACACCTTACCCCGCAAATTAGTTACATTCACGTTGCTGAACATAACCGGTTTATTAATTTCGATATCTTCATTTGCTGTAAATTCTGCATATTTAGACATGTCATTTGCAGTAAGTTGATTCTCAAAGGTTGGTATTGCAAAAAATGTATTCGAAAGATCTATCCTATCACCTTTTTTTAAGCGTCTTCCTGCAAAAACTCCTCTCTGCAAACCTCTTAAATCCGTCCTCTCTTTTTCTGATCCCTCAATCCTCTTTTCAGAAACTCCGCACATGTCAAATGCTTCCTGTGCCGCTGTGAGCCATACAGATATCTGTTCCGGCTCAGCAGAATAGGCATTAACAGCATACGTTTCCGTTTTTACACCAACATGCTTCTCGAATACCGTTGCTCCCTTACCAATGGCAATTTTGATGGCATCAGTATTATCAGGGGATTCATGCGTAGAATATCCTACAGGGATTTCAGGATATCTCTTATTTAGTAAATCAATCTGGTTTAGTTGTAAGTTTTTCTTAGCCGTGGGATATTCCCCCACGCAATGCATAATGCAAAACAGTTTCTCTCTATGTTCAAAAAAAGATACCACCTTATCTATATCTTCAAGCGAAGCGCCTGCTGTTGAGGCGATTATAGGTTTTTCTGTCCGCGCTATCCTTTCCAAAAGAGGCCAGTCAGTAAATGAACAACTCGCAATCTTGATAATATCAAAATCATGCTTCTCAATTAAATCAACAGACCTTTCATCAAATGGGGTGCACATAGCTGTAAATCCAAGTTTTCTGACCTCATCTCTTAACAACTTTAACTGAGCTTCGGATAGTCTCGTCTCCACAAAGCGTTTAACATACTTAAAATCTGTCCTGTCTTTAAAATCAGGGTGAATAAAGGTATCTAAATCCCTGTATTGAAATTTAAATGCGAACTGAAAATTAAAACCTTTACAAACAGAATTAATTGTATTGATAATTCTCAGGCCATGCTCTACATCACCCATGTGGTTATTGGCCATCTCAAAGATAAACAGCTTATCAAACGGGTCTCTGTTATTCATTTTTTACCCCTGTGTTTTTCATAACAAATTCCTGAATTTTATCTATCATAAACCTTATCATCTCCTCATTCATGCCGGGATAGACCCCAATCCAGAATGTATCCATTGTTATCCTGTCCGTATTTGTCAGTTCTCCGGCAACGCGAAAGCCCTCTCCACTCTTTCTCATCTCATCAAAACATGGATGCTTCAGAAGATTACCTGCAAACAACATCCTTGTCTGGATCCCATTTGATTCAAGAAATGTTATTATTTTTTTTCTTGTGAACCCGGCATGTTCTCTGACAGTTAATAAAAATCCAAACCAGCTTGGATCTGAATCAGTGGTTGCTTCCGGTAAAATAAACATGTCAGATAAGTCTGCTAACCCGTCTCTCAAAAGCCCCCAGTTTCTCTTTCTTGCTTCAATAAAGGACGGCAATTTCTCTAACTGGGCACATCCTATTGCCGCCTGCATATCTGTAATTTTAAAATTGTATCCAAAATGGGAGTAGACATATTTATGGTCATAGCCATGAGGCAATTCTCCCAACTGCCATCCGAAGCGATTCCTGCATGTATTGTCCTGCCCCGATGGACACCAGCAATCTCTCCCCCAGTCGCGTAGTGAATCTATTATCCGTTTGAGTTGCCTATCATTAGTATAAACAGCCCCGCCTTCTCCCATGGTTATGTGGTGAGGAGGATAGAAGCTTGAGGTTCCAATATGCCCGATAGTCCCTGTGTATATCCATTCTCCTTTATAGAAATATTCAGCCCCCAGGGCATCACAGTTATCTTCGATAAACCATAGCCTGTGTTTATCGCAGAACTCCCTGACTGTCTTTATATCAAAAGGATTTCCAAGTGTATGGGCCAGCATTACTGCCTTTGTTTTCTCTGATAGCGCCAACTCAAGCAGGGAGCAGTCTATGTTGTATGCAGGAAATGAGACATCAACAAAAACAGGGACAGCGCCATATTGTATGATGGGGGCAACGGTAGTTGGAAATCCGGCTGCTACCGTAATAACTTCATCCCCTCTCTTTATACGTTTTTCCCCGAGCTTAGGGGATGTCAAGGCCATAAAGGCAAGAAGGTTGGCAGATGAGCCGGAATTAGTAAGAGAGCAATATTTTACTCCCAGGAATTCTGAAAATTCTTTTTCAAACTTTTCTGCATATTTGCCGGTTGTAAGCCAGAAGTCGAGAGAGCTTTCAACTAAGTTTGTCATTTCGCTTTCATCAAAGACCCTGCCGGCATAAGGAATACGGGAGGTGCCAGGAATAAATTTTTCCTGCTTATGAGTGAGCTTATAGTACTCCTTCACTCTTTCAATAATTTCGTGCTTTAAGATATCCGCTCTGCTATTATTGCTATGAAGCAATCTACACCCCTTTGACCCAAGCATTAAGCTCTTATATTTCAGTTCCGGTATTCCTGTATCTGTCTTAAACAGACATCTGTCATCTCTCTGTTTTCTTTGTAAGCCCTTGTCCACTCAATAACCTTGTCAATAGTCTTTTCAAGATTCCATCTGGGATACCAGCCGAGTCTGTTCTTCGCCTTTGAGCAGTCAAGCATAAGACAGCCTTCCTCATGAGGATGTTCTCCTTTGTCTAACTCATAGGAGGCATTATTCCCCCATTTCTCACAGAGCTCTCTGACTACCCATTCCACAGGTTTTGCATCATCACTATCCGGCCCAAAGTTCCATCCCTCAGCATATGAAAGTCCGTCGTCATACATCTTGTGTGCAAGCATCAGATACCCGCATAGCGGCTCTAATACATGCTGCCATGGTCTGACAGCCTTTGGATTCCTGATAATTATTTTTTCTCCTTTAGAAAAAGCGCTGACACAATCAGGGATTAGCCTGTCTGCAGCCCAGTCCCCACCGCCAATAACATTTCCTGCACGAACAGAAGCTACAGCTACACCGTGAGCGGCATAATTATTCCGGTTAAAAAATGAGTTGCGATAGGAAGCGGTTATTAATTCTGAACATGCCTTACTATTTGAATACGGGTCATAACCTCCCATAGGTTCATTTTCTCTGTATCCCCATAACCACTCTTTATTTTCATAGCATTTGTCACTTGTCACATTAATAACCACCCTGACAGTTTTAGATTTTCTGACAGCTTCAAACATGTTTACCGTTCCCATTACGTTTATTCCATAGGTTTCAACAGGATTGTTGTATGATGCCCTGACAAGGGGCTGTGCTGCCATATGAATTACGATTTCAGGTCTTTCAGCACACATGACATCAATTAATTGTTTGCTGTCCCTCACGTCAGCAATATTAGAATTGACAAGTTTGGAAACATTACATATTTCAAACAAGCCTGGTTCAGTAGGTGGATTCAAGGCATAGCCTGTCACCTTTGCACCGAGTGCCGAGAGCCATAGAGATAGCCATGCACCTTTAAAACCGGTATGACCTGTAATAAAGACATTCTTACCCTTCCAGAAAGTTTCTTTAACCATCACACCTTTTATATGTTGTTAATCCCATATTTTCCAGTAAGCTTTTCCCGACTGCCAGAGAGCTTCCAATTGGCGTTTATCCCGAAGGGTGTCCATAGCCTGCCAGAAACCATAATGTTTAAAGGCAACGAGTTGATCATCTTTCACCAGATTTTCCAATGGTTCTCTTTCCAGGATGGTATAGTTACCTGGTATATAGTCAAATATCTGCGGCTCTAAAACAAAAAAACCCCCATTTATCCATGCACCATTACTTAATGGTTTTTCAATAAAGGAAAGCACATTATTCTTATCATCTACATTCAACATTCCATATCTCCCTGTAGGCTGAACAGAGGTTATGGTTGCATACTTCCCATGTTTTTTATGAAATTCTAACAGTTCCAAAATATTTACATTTGAGACCCCGTCTCCGTAGGTGAGCATAAAAGTCTCATTACCAACATATTTTTGAATTCTTTTAATCCTGCCCCCTGTCATTGTATCTACGCCTGTATCTATTAATGTAATTTTCCACGACTCTGCTTTGCAGTCATTTACCTCTATTTTATTTTCTTTCAAATCAATAGTAACATCTGACTGGTGAAGAAAATAATTAGCAAAGTATTCTTTTATCATGTATCCCTTGTAGCCAAGGCAGATAATAAAATCATTAAACCCATATTGAGAATAAATTTTTGCGATATGCCACAAAACCGGCATTCCACCTATCTCAACCATAGGTTTGGGCTTTAAATCAGTTTCTTCACTTATACGTGTTCCCAGTCCGCCTGCTAAAATTACCACTTTCATTGAATTCCCCTGATTGAAGGTTCTATAAAGCCTGCAGAGTCCTGACGTGTAATGAACCTAAAGCAATATTTGCTCCGTTATGTACCGGATCAATCTCAAGTACTCTGCGGTAAAATGTTACTGCGTCTTCTGCATATCCATTAGACTTAAGCATAGATGCCAGCCTGAATATGGCCTCAACATGCTCCGGATTTGAAGATATGGCCTCACGATACTGATCAAAGGCATCCTGTGGAAATCCAAGCTCTTCAAGCATAAGCCCGCAGTTATATCTTGCACTGGCATCATTCCTGTCAAGCTCTAATGTACTTGTGAAGAATTTTAACGCATCAATAAACTGATGTTGTTTTGCATAAACAACACCAAGATTGAAGTGTGTCCGCTTCCTTGATGGGTCTATCTCAAAAGATCTTATCAGCAGTTCTTCAGCACGCCTGAATTCCCCGGAACCCATATAATTGATCCCGAGATCACACATGGCCTTTGCATCCTCAGGATTATCTTTTAATTGGTTCTCCCCCAGCTCCCTGTAAATCTCAAATTTCTTCTCCACACAACTGCCTTCTTTCACATAACCATAATGATGAATAGGAATATCCGTATCAGTCACAGTGATATTTAACCTCTCCAAAGACGGCTCTATAACTTCATGAACTTTTCCGGTGTACATTACCCCGGGCAGGCGCCGGTAAAGCCTTGTTAGAGGTACTTCCCCATATCCTGGATAACCCTTTCCCTCTTCATAATCACCTGTATTGGATTTCCATCCGGTAAATCCACCCTTATACTCATAATTTCTAAGAACCAGCCGGTACCCGTTTGCAGATGGTTCCTTAATGGCATCTCTTATCTTCCTTAAATCTCTTTCTGCTATTACCTCATCAGCATCAAGCATCAGTATCCAATTTCCTTTTGCATTTTCAAGAGATACATTCCTTGCTTTGCTGAAATCATTGTCCCAAACATGATTTATGACCATTGCCCCATATTTTTTTGCAATCTCAATCGTTCTGTCCGTTGAACCTGTATCTACAATAATTATTTCATCTGCAATCCCTTTTACACTTTCAAGGCAACGCGGCAGATATTCTTCTTCATTCCTGACAATCATACAGAGGGATAATCGTGGAGTTATTTCCCTCTCCCACGGCGGGAGAGGGTCAGGGTGAGGGGGGGCTTCATTCATTTGCTCAAGCTCCTCTGCCTTCTTAAAAAGTGCCTCAGCAGAAGCACTGTCTCCGAGCTTATTACTGATATGACCTAACCTTGTGTATGCACCGTAGAAATCAGGTTTAATAGAAAGCGCCTTCTCATAACAATCTATTGCATTTAAAAAATCAGAAACCTTTTCATGAAGCAGACCATAATTGTATAAAACAACAAAGTGTTCCGGATTTTCCTTTATTGCGTTTTCATATAATTTCTTTGCCTCTTCAAACATCCCTTCTTCATTACAAATTCCTGCAAGATTATTAGATGCACCAACGTGCCCCGGCTCAAGTCTTATAGCCTCTCTGTAACATGACCCTGCTTTATCTTTCTTTCCAAGATTCTCATAAACTACACCGAGGTTAAACTGTGCATGGGCAGAACCAGGATCAAGCTGCGCGGCCTTTTCCAAAACGTCTTCTGCCTCTTTAAAAAGTCCCATCTCTATGTACTGTGTCCCAAGATCCCTGTATGCACGTGCATCTCCAGGGTTCAGCGAAACCTTGCTCTCTCCGGCCTCCCTGTACAATTTATTCTTCTGATTCATACGTTCCTGTTCCAGCATTCTTCCATAATGATGAATTGGAATATCCGTTAGAACTATCCTTCCCCCCTTATGATGTATGGAGTATTCCACCACTTCATGAACAACACCCTGAAATAATATTCCGTCATTTCTCCTGAAAAGCCTGACAAGATACGCAGGTATATAACCGGATGCACCAAGCGCCTCCGGACAATCATCTTCAACACTACACCAGTTGGCAATCCCCCCTTTATCCTGATAATTCCTAAGCGCCATGCGGTATCCGGCAACGCTTTCATCCCCCCCATCCCCCCCTTTATAAGGGGGGGATGGGGGGGTAAGCGCCCTGATACGTGCATGATCTCTCTCTGCAATTACCTCATCTGCATCCATAACAAGTATCCATTCACCATTGGCATACCTCAGCGATTCATTCCTTGCCTTGCTGAAGTCATTTTCCCATTGATGAAAATACACCTGCGCGCCAAGACTTTTTGCAATACTGACGGTATTATCAGTTGAACCTGTATCAACAATAATTATTTCATCTGCCAATCCCTGCACACTCTCAAGACACCTCTTGATATGTTTCTCTTCATTCCGCACAATCATGCAAAGTGAAAGCAAGTCAGGTTACCTCCTTTTAATTGCAATTACGAAATTATACTTATGCTGAAACCATAAATTGCAATCAATATGCCATGAGTTGCAAAGAATATTTGACGCTTTATAACTAATTGATATTTAAGGGTATTATAACGAAAGGAGGTAAAAAGGATAGCGCTTAAAAACTCACTGATACGTCAAAGTTAAGGATTTATTGTCAAACAATTGACTGTATGATAATACGGAAAAATCATTTCAATAATTTCTTTGCTATTGTTAACTGTTGATAGTTGTTGCCTTACAGCTGTCGCCCCGGGGAAACCTTTTACATACCAAAGGAGATGTTTACGAAATAAAATTATTCCCTTTCCCTCGCCATAATATTCAATCATGTATTGCAAGTGACGGATAATCAAATCATATGTTTCAACCATCCCGGGACAATTACCACTTAAAATTTCACTAAAAAGCCACGGCTTTCCAAGGCAGGCCCGGCCGATCATGACCATATCACAATCTGTTTCCCTTAGCATACGCAACGCCTCTTCTGAATCAGATACATCACCATTTCCGATCACCGGGATCTTAACCGCCTTTTTAATTTTGGCAATTACGCTCCAGTCAGACTTTCCTCTAAACATCTGGGCTCTGGTCCTCGGATGAATGGCAATCATATTCACTCCTTCTTCTTCCGCAATTTTAGCCACCTCTTCCGCATAAATATTTTTATTATTCTCCACGGACCTGATTTTAATGCTCAAAGGTATAGTTATGGAATTACGTACCTGACGGATCAGTTCCCGATACTTTGTAAGATTCATCAATAAAGCAGATCCAGCCCCATGTCTGTAAACTTTACGGATGGGGCATCCCATATTAATATCGAGCATCCGGACTCCGGCATCCTGGCAGATACGGGCCGCCTTAGCCATTTCAATTGGATCTGCCCCGTAAATCTGAACAACGACCGGCATCTCAGTTACGCAGGAACGCAGCATCTTCAATGTTTGTTCATTTCTAAATACCAATGCCCCTGAACTTATCATTTCACTATATAACAGCCCGCATTCATGTTCCCAGACTATTTTTCTGAATGGGGCATCTGTAAGTCCGGCCATAGGCGCCAGTACTAATCTGTTTCTAAAAGTATGCCCATTGATATAAGAAAATGGCGATCTTAATTTATTTAACATATTTATCTGGTAAACACTCCGGATCTGCTACTTTTGCTATTCCGTTCATAGTTGGTATTCTTAGCATTGCAATGCTAAACTTGTCAAGTTTAATCTCTGCAGTAGTTTATATAAGGATTTCGAG
>JAHFER010000338.1 GCA_023248365.1 Nitrospirota bacterium | reverse complement strand
CTAATCTCTGAGCGTAACCTGTAGAATGAAAACACCCTTCTCAAGACTGACCTGCTTTACTCAGAGAAGGAATTAAACCTCTTTGAAACCATAGGTAAGATCCTGACTTCTGATATGGACATTGATCATATGCTTGACACAATAATGAAAAAAGCAAAGGAAACACTGGAAGCATCATCGTGGTCAATCTTTCTTCTTGACGATGAAACAGGAGAACTCCTATTGGAAAGATCAAGCGAAAAGATCAAAAAAGTTAAAACTTCAAAGGCTCGGCTTAGGCACGGTGAGGGGATTGCGGGATGGGTAGCCAGGGAAGGCACCCCGGTAATAGTGCCTGATATTTCAAAGGATAAAAGGTTTATCCATCATACTAAAAAGAAAGGTTTAAAGGGCATATCCCTTATGTGTGCTCCAATAAACAGCAAGGGCCGCATAATCGGGGCAACAGAATTCACAAGCAAGGCATCAGACTTTTCTTTTAAAAAGGAACACCTACATCTTCTGATAAAGATAATTGATTACATATCTGCCTCGATAGATCGGGCAGTGATCTACCGGAAAATGACAGAGCTTGCAATAACTGATGATCTCACAAAGCTTTTTAATTCCAGATATCTTAATAGGACAATTGATATTGAGATCAACAGATGCCAGAGACAAAAAACATCTGTTTCCCTTATCTTCACAGACATAGATGATTTCAAGAAGGTAAATGACAGGTATGGCCATCTCATCGGAAGCAGGGTTCTTGTCGAAATCGGAGAATTGCTCTTAAAACACCTGAGGCCCATTGACGTTGTTGCAAGATTTGGCGGGGATGAATTTGTTATAGCCCTTCCACAGACACCGCCTGATGTCGCTGCAAGGGTTGCAGAGAGGATAAGGAGAATGGTTGAGCAGAATGTGTTCCTGAAGAACAAAGGTCATGCCATAAGGATAACAGCAAGCTTTGGGATCGCCTCATACCCTGAAAGTTCAAAATCAAGGGAAGAACTGCTAAAACGTGCAGATGAGGCTATGTACAGGGTAAAAAGCTACACAAAAAACGGCATTTATGCTATAGTTTGACATGGCGTTTTTTAATTATGCAAATAAGGAAATCACGCTTAAGGTCGTCTATTACGGCCCTGCCTTGAGCGGCAAAACTACCAGCCTCCAGTTTCTTCATTCTGTCCTGGACCCATCTTCCAGCGGTAAACTGATCTCGCTCTCCACAGAGTCGGACAGAACACTGTTCTTTGACTTCCTTCCTGTTGATATGGGAAAGATAAAGGACTTCTCATTGAGGTTTCAGGTCTTTACTGTTCCCGGGCAGATCCGCTATAACTCAACAAGAAAGCTTGTGCTAAAAGGGGCTGATGCCATTGTATTTGTCGCAGATTCCCAGAAGATCATGAAAGGCCAGAACATAGAGAGTTTCGATAATATGAGGGAAAATCTCCACGTCAACAATATTGACCCTGACGGGATTCCCATTGTATTGCAGTACAACAAGCGCGACCTGTACGATATTTTGTCTCTTGAGGAACTGGAGAATGATCTGAATAAGAACCGCTACAAGTATTCAGAGACTATGGCGGTTAATGGCTATGGGGTGAAGGAAGCATTTGATCTCATAAAAGACATTCTCTTGAGCGATATAGCCCAGAAATACAGGGTAGATATAGCAGCCAGAAAAAAAGATACCATAACCGTAAAGGTTCAGGAAAAAACAGTGATAGCGCCCGGATATGACCGCGCTGAAACAATAAAGGTTATGGATCGAACAGAGATGCCGACCCCTGCTCAAATGGAAAAACCTGCTCCTGTTCAAGCAGAGAGGCCGATCCCTGCTCATGTGGAAAAACCTGCTCCTGTTCAAGCAGAGAGGCCGATCCCTGTTAAAACAGCGGCATCAGTGGATCTCCGCTATCAGGATGAGAAAATAAACTCTATTATCAATATTGCCAGCCAGATCTCAAAGACCCTCACAGAAATAAAAGATAACTTTTCAACCAACATGCAGAATGTAACAAATGCAACAAAACTTTACTCTGAAGAGATAAAGGAACTAAGGACAACAGAGAAGGAAATTGCAAATACCCTCTCGAAGATAAACAACCATCTGGAAAACATCAACGGGAAAAAGGGGTGGTTAAAAATTTTCTCGAAATAGTTTCATCTGTCCGGCCCTAAGTACCTCAAACTACCTTCTTCACGAATAACTCTTTGGCAATATCAGAGTCTATTGCAATAGTAGTCTCATCAACCTGAATAACATAGGAAGGCATCTTCTGCAGAAGTTTGATAACGCTGCCAGGGGCTACCCCTATAGAGCTAAGTTTGCTGAGCCTGCCTGCCTCTGAAGGGACAATGAACACTATCCTTCCCCTTGAGCCTATTTCAAACTCCGGGAGCCTCATAACGACAGGCGTGACTTCAATCCTATATCTCTTGCAGCACTCTCCCCTGGGAATAGGCTTGTTGTGGGGGCATGTAGGAGGATGGCCAAGAAATGTGCATACACTGTCAGTTAACTCCTCGCTCAGTATATGCTCCATCTTGCAGGCATCAGCATCCACCTGGTCAGCCT
>JAHFER010000045.1 GCA_023248365.1 Nitrospirota bacterium | reverse complement strand
CAAATTACATTTATTTATTTATTAAGATTTAAGAAATGCAAATTCCATACCACTATTTTAATGCCAAATCGCAACTCATTACAATATCCTCACTTTCCGCCTATTTAAGAATGATTCTACTGCAATACTCTTTGAATTTCAAGGGAAATCTTAATAACTATAAGGGGAATAAGATGATTATACTGCATTACCTACTCTATTAACGGGAGTAAACTACCATTTTGTGTAATGATTACACAAAACATGCTGGCGCTTATTGCCTTCGTTCTATAACTATTTAATTTATTTAGGGAATTTACTGTATACTTTTAACACAACCAGGATGTAAAGGCATTTTTAAACCAATGTTTGTCATTCCCGCGAAAGTGGGAATCCAGTCTTTTCAATAAATTATAAAACCCTCTGGATTTTCGTTTTCACGGGAATGACGACTTCTGTAAGAGACTCCAGTAGCCTCGAACGAGCCTAATTGTATAGATATTATCAATAAAAACTAAAAGATCCCTTGCTGAATATAGAAGTTTATGTTATCGTTGCAGTCTTAAAAATAAACTTCCATTACATTAAGGAGGACAATAAATATGGGGAAAGTAAAATTCATCGCAATCTCAGTAATCGCTACATTGTTAACAATGGTAACCGTGCCTTCTTTTGCAAAAGCAGAAGATAGAATAATGGCAGCCTATCCTTATTCGGGTGGTGGTCAAAACCAAATGGAGATTATATTTATGGATACATTCTACGGCATGGCCGCTGGCGCTTTAATAGCAACCGCGATAACACTAACCCAAAGCGACCAAAAATGGGGAAGGAATTTAGGAACCGGTGCAGCCATCGGAGGATTAGGAGGTGCAGCATTTGGCATTGCCACAGAAATGCATTATCTCTCCAGCATAGAGAATGGAAAGGTTTATGTCAGCGTTCCTTCAATTGAAGTTAGTAAAGATAACAAGGCTGGAGATACTTTGATGTATACAGCAAGGCTGTTCCGATATAAGTTTTAACAGTATTTTCTTCTATGTTTCTTCACTGCGTCTTATTGCAACTTGCAGGCAATATGCTCTATCTATAAGCTATAAGGATTTTCGGGAATAATATTGAAGACTCGATGGGGCATTTCAGGTTTATAATTTTTTATCTTTTGAGCGGTATAATTGCAGTGTTAGCATTCTCGTTTGTAAACACTCGTCAGATAATACCGATGGTAAGTGCAAGCGGTGTTGACTGGTTCGCACACATAGGCGGGTTTGTTGCAGGCATGATTTTAATTGGACTTTTCAAAGAGAAAGGAGGGAGGTGGATAAAGTTCTGTTAGTTTTTGGTTGTAAAATGCGGGTTGTATTATATGGAGTTTTGCGGACACTAAATTTAATTAAGAGGAGGGAATTCTATGAACAGGTTTAGAACCCTATGCATTACATTAGTATTAACATCTTTTTTCCTGGGAGGGTGTGGAGAGAATATTTTCAAAAATCAGGCTAATTCCGGAGGCCAGGAGGCACAAAAGGAGTCAGCAAAGATTGCCCTGGATTCAGGGGATTACGCAAATGCCATTAAAATCTTACAAAAACTGTGTGGAACCTCTACTGATCCTTCACTGCTAACATGTGATAAAGAAACAAAGGTGAACCTTGCGTCTGCCTATATAGCGGATGCAACCGGAATTGATATATTAAAGCTTATAGCGGCTGCTAATAACAATACATCTACACCTAAAGCTAAGGTGCTTTATATCCCTTCAGGGACAGAATCTGATAACTTCAAAACCATATCAGACCTCATTGATGTAGCCAAAATTACAGATTGTATAACAGAATTAAATCTGACAAGTACCTGCGCAATGAAAGATGAACTTTCCCTGGCGATTAATATATTAGATTCTCTCATAGTTGATAATCCTGATACCACAACATTATCAAGTCTGGATAAAAATCTTTACTTACAACTTGGGATAGCTTCGTCAATAGACCTTGTAGTTTCTGTTGGAGTTGTTGGTGGCTGATTCTGCACGGATGGCTTACCAAAAACAATTCCACCAACGGAAACATCTGTCATAACATCTAACATAACAGATCTTAATCGTGATTTAGGTACAATTAAAAAAGGTCTGGAAAACTCAGGGCTACTTGATAGTAACCAGAAGACGAATATAGGCAAAAAGATAGATGACATACAAGGACAACTGGATAAAAATCCTGTTGATGGGACTATCAATTTTTCAGAGTTAAAAGCTTACATTACTAATTTGATTGGCACTTCACCGCACTGCTCTTAAGTGACAGTGTCAGGTACAGTGCAAGTGTCAGTGTCAGTGTAAAAAAAGAAATCTTAATGAAAATGAAATTGTAATCAATTATTTTATGGAGGAGATTATGGACTATAGAAAGAAGCTATGGATGTATAGCCTTGTTCTTCTGATGTTCTTTGGATCAGTTATTGAAGTCCATGCCGGCGAATTCCCTGCCCTTTACAAAGGGATCAGGCCGCTAGGCATGGGAAACGCATTTATTACAGTAGCCGATGATGAGAATGCACTTTTCTATAACCCGGCCGGACTCAACGATGTAAAAAAGGTGAGCGTCCAGATATTGAATCCAACAGTTGAATTCTCTCAAACAGGGATGAACGCATATAATGATTTCAAAAATATTGATTCTAATAATGTTACAGAAGTAACCGACTTGCTGGGAAAATACATAGGGAAGCAGTTCAATCTTCGTACGTCTCTCTTCCCAAATCTTATATTTCACAATTTTGGTATAGGCGCATTAGGGCAAGCCTCAGTGAGCGCAGAAATTCGAAACCGTACCTATCCTCAGGTTAATGTAGATGGGAAGGTAGACGCAGGCGGGGTTTTAGGTATTGCCCATGGATTCTGGGGACAAAAGGTTCAGGCTGGTGTAACAATAAAATTTATTCAGAGAAATAGTGTTAATCTAACTTATTATGCGTTAGATATTGCAGACGCAAAATTCGACCCTTCAAAAGACTTTGATAAAAATAAAAATACCGGTTCAGGTATCACAGGTGACATAGGGGTAAAGGTAAACCCGGAGCTGCCACTCAGACCTTCCATTGGGGCAGTATTACAGAATGTGGGTGATCTGAATTTGAAAGATGCCGGTAAGATACCTCAACAACTTAATGTTGGAATTTCCATACGCCCTGATTTCTGGATACTCCGGAATACCCTTGCGTTGGATATGGTTGATGTCACAAAAAAGATAAAAGAGGAAAAGGACACATATAAGCGGGTGCATGTCGGGGCAGAGCTTAAGCTCCCTTATCTGTTTTCCTTCAGAGCGGGCTTCAACCAGGGCTATTTATCATACGGAGCCACATTTGACCTCTGGCTTATTAAGTTATCATACGCTCATTACAAGGAAGAGTTAGGGGCATTTGCAGGACAAAAAGAAGATGCAAGGCATGTAGTACAGTTAGCAATAGGATTTTAAGTCTATCGCGGTCTAAAGGCGGTCTTGAAAAAGTCCGCCTTTAATCCTTAATCCTTGACTCTACAATATTACCCATTGTAATATATTGAAAATTTGTTTTTTTGGTGATTTAGTCTGGTGTATCAAACTTTACTAAAAAATTATTTTATACCATTAAACCTTCTTATACTGGGAGCAGGAACATTCTTTGCTGCACAAATCCTGACATTTCAGATTGCAAGAAGGATTGAACCTCCCTTTAGGGCGGGGTTTTCAGGCAGTGCAGAAAGCTCCGTTCAAAGAGAAGCCGTGCCGTTTGAGGCATACAAATTAATATTGGAGCGAAACATCTTTAATTCAAAACCTATCTTTGTTCCACCGCCTCCGGTTTCTGCAACCCCTTCAGCTCCTGCAAGAGAAGAAAAACCTCCTGTGCCAGTTAAGCTTATAGGAACTGTAGCCGGCAGTGACACATATTCGTATGCAATTATAGAAGACCCATTTCAAAAGGTACATAAGATTTTCAGAATAAATGATACAATAGCTCCTGGTGTTAAACTCCTGAACATTATGAGGAACAGGATAACAATATCCAGGGACGGAAAAAGGGAAGATATAGAACCGGGAGGACAAGACACACCATTCCAGGCACAATCACGGCCTCCTATGCAGCCGGCGCCTGTGGCGCCCCCATCTCCTGAGGCTTCTCAATCAATGCCTTCTACAATGGTTGTTGACAGAGAAGTTGTGGAAGAAGCCACACAGGATATGAATAAGCTGCTGACACAGGCACGTCTTGTACCAAATTTTACCGGAGGAGCGGCTGATGGATTCAGGATTTTTTCAATTGTTCCAAACAGCCTCTTTGAAAAAGTAGGTCTTAGAAATGGGGACATCTTACACAGCATTAATGGAGTAGAACTAAAAGACCCTGAAAAGGCATTTCAGGTATATCAGATGCTGAAAGATAATGATAGATTTGCAATTGACCTTATGCGTGCAGGTCAGAAGTTAACACTTAATTATGAGGTACGATAGTACAAGAAGTCAGAAGTTAGAGGTCAGAAAACAGGGGCAAGAAGTCAGAAGCAAGAAGTAATGGATAGTTAATAGTTTATGGTAAATTGTTATAAGAAGTAGTTATCCTGGAGGTGTGAGCTGAAGATAGAAAAAAGTTTCCTTCTGGTAGCCGGTCTTTTGTTTGTTATGTTATCTAAACCTGCCGGGGATCTGTTTGCACAGATAAGCCCGCCCATTCCTCCGATGTTCTATGAAGGGAATCTTGGAGAAACAGAAGGAACAGTAAGAACTCTGCAACGAGGCGGC
The DNA here is from genome assembly GCA_023248365.1 of Nitrospirota bacterium. Taxonomy (GTDB): domain Bacteria; phylum Nitrospirota; class 9FT-COMBO-42-15; order HDB-SIOI813; family HDB-SIOI813; genus JACRGV01. The sequence goes on along the minus strand of JAHFER010000045.1, from coordinate 4,826 downwards.
GGTGGGTCAGATGTAATAGAGCTGAGGGAAACCGAAGGGTCTTTTCCGCAGATAATAACACCACCCCCGGCAGTAACACCTCCACAGGGAAGGACACTGCCGCCTGTAATGGGCAGAACACCAAAACCAGTTGTTTCAGCGCCACCGCTCCACCAACAGGAGCCTGTAGTTACATCCCCGCCTTCCTCAGGACGAACGCAGCAACCCGCTGTATCCTCTCAGCCCGGCGCAGCGCCATCTCAGATTAAGTCTTCTGACAGGATGGTAACCCTTGACTTCAACAATGTTGATCTTCAGACATTTGTAAAATTCATCAGTGAACTTACAGGGAAAAACTTTATTATTGATGAAAAGGTTCAGGGGAAGGTCACTGTAATTTCCCCGACAAAAATATCAGTGGATGAGGCATATCAGGTATTTTTAACAGTACTTGATATGAAAGGATTCACAGCAGTAGTGGAAAACAAGGTCATTAAGATATTTCCCTCAAGGGAGGCAAAACAAAGCGGAGTAAGTGTTGTAACAGAAGAAAAGAGTCTGCCGCCTGATGAAAACTTTCAAACAAGGATTATAAAACTGAAGCACATAGGTACTACAGAGCTTTCAAGGCTTATATCCCCGTTAATATCAAAAGACGGTTCAAGCATCCCTTATCCTCAGACAAATGTTCTGATAATTACTGATGTAAACAGCAACATGGATAAGCTTCTTGAACTTATTGAAGAATTAGATACAGAGCCTCCTAAAGGTAAAGGCGGCATATATGTAGACTATCTTCAGAATGCCAGCGCAGAAGATATGGCAAAGGTGCTTTCAAATCTTGCGAGCAAGATTCCGGCAAAACCACCGGGGGGACAACCTCCTCAGGAGGCAGTTGTGCATTTTGAAGGCGGTATTTCTGTAACCGCGGACAAGGCAACAAATTCTTTGATAATCATGGCCTCTCCGGAGGATTATGAGCGTGTTAAATCAATTATTGAACGGCTTGATGTAAAAAGGAAACAGGTATATGTAGAGGCGGCAATTGTAGAGATGAGCCTTGACAAGACCCGTGAGTTTGGTGTGGAGTGGAGAACTACAGAAGGTGTAAGTGCAACAGGTACTACATTTGCGGGAGGTACCTTGCTTGCCCCGCCTGGTGCTGGAATTTCGACCTTTGCTGCAAACCCTCTAAGTGTAAGCGGGTTAGTAGGCACCGCAGTAAAAGGTTTTCTCCCTGATGGAAAAACACTTAACGTAGGGCTGTTGGTCAGAATGTTCCAGGCAGATACTGATGTAAATATCCTTTCAACACCAAATATCCTTACCCTGGATAATCAGGAGGCTAAGATTATTGTGGGTCAGAATGTCCCGTTTATTACAGGTGTAAGCCAGACAGCAGGAGGGAATGTACAGGCAACCATTGAAAGAAAAGATGTCGGTATTCAGTTAAAGATTACCCCTCATACAACTGAAAGCAACCTTGTTAAACTTGATATATATCAGGAAATATCAAGTCTTGGGGGAAGCATTCCGGTCGGAACAAACCAGGAAGTACCCATAACGAACAAGAGGTCAGCAGAGACATCTGTGGTAATAAGTGATAATGAGACTGTTGTTATAGGCGGGCTTATAAAAGATGATGTAACCATTACGGAAAGGAAGGTGCCACTTCTGGGTGATATTCCGCTTCTTGGTTATCTGTTCAAGTATCAGAGCAGGCAGAATTCAAAAACCAATCTCTTGATTTTTCTGTCCCCTCACATAATGAGGGATGCAGAGGCGCTTGCAGCAATAAGTAATGACAAGAGGAAGAAGGGTGAGGAATTCAGGAAAAGATATAATTTTGATTTAAAAGAAGGGTTTATCCTGAATCCTCCGGCAAATTCAAAAAAAGAGTCCAAATAACTCCCATGAATACCATGAATCCGAAGCAAAGGAAGAGAGAACTCTTAGGCCAGATTTTACAGAAGATGTACCCCCTTGGGGAAAAAGACTTACAGGAATGTCTGGATATTCAAAAGGAGAAGGGGGGACATATTGGTGAAATACTAATACGTACCAAACATATCAGAGAAAATGACCTGCTAATGGCATTAAGCACACAGTTTCAGATACCGTATCTCCATAATATAACAGAAGAAGATATTGATAAGGACTTAGTCTCATCCGTACCTATCACCTTTTTAAAAAGGCATATTATCCTGCCATTCAGCAGGGGAAAAGATATTGTGAAGGTTGCAATATCAGATCCCATAAACTTAAAACCTATTGATGATCTTAAGGTATTCTTAAACTCAGACATGGAACTGTTTCTTACAGAATCCATAACAATTCTTAATGCTATTAATATGGCTTATGAAACCCACAAAGAGGCCGCAGAACAGGTTATAGAAGATATGGGGGATGAGTCATTACACGTAGGCCTTGACGAACCTATTGACCTCATAGATGCAGTAGATGAAGCCCCCATAATAAAACTCATAAATTCTTTGATGTTCAGATCAGTAAAGGACCGTGCAAGCGACATTCATTTTGAACCCTTTGAAAGGGATATTATAGTACGTTTCAGGGTAGATGGCGTTCTGCACAACATACTTACACTACCAAAGAGGTTTCAACCAAGTATTACCTCAAGAATAAAGATTATGGCATCTCTGAATATTGCGGAAAAGAGACTTCCTCAGGACGGCAGGATAGGACTAAAGATAGCAGGAAAAGAAATAGACATACGTGTTTCACTCATACCCACATCATTTGGTGAGAGGGTTGTATTGAGACTACTCGATAAATCAGGCTATATGCTCAGGCTCACAGACATAGGTCTGTCACTGGAGGCACAGGCTGTATTACAACGGCTAATCAGGCTTTCGCACGGCATTGTCCTTGTTACAGGGCCTACAGGAAGCGGTAAGACCACCACACTTTACGCATCACTTACAGAAATAAATTCTCCGGGGAAAAATATTATTACGATTGAAGACCCTGTGGAATATCAGATAAAAGGTATAGGTCAGGTACAGGTTAACCCAAAGATAGAACTCACCTTTGGAAAAGGGCTCAGGTCCATCCTCCGTCAGGACCCTGATGTAATAATGATCGGAGAGGTCAGAGACCTTGAGACCGCAGAGATTGCAATACAGGCCTCATTAACAGGACACCTTGTATTCAGCACGCTCCATACGAATGACTCAGCAGGGGCTATTACGAGGCTCATAGATATGGGGATAGAACCCTTCCTTGTGTCTTCCTCTGTGGTAGCTATAATCGCCCAGAGACTGATTAGGAATCTATGCCCTCATTGCAAGAAAGAACATACTCCTGCATTTCCTGAATTAAAGGAATTAGGGCTTGACCCGTCACAGGCAGAGGACTTCACTATATACCTGCCGGTCGGCTGCGACAAGTGCCTGCAGACAGGCTACCGAGGACGTACAGGCATATATGAATTGCTACTGATAAACGATGAGCTAAGGAATTTTATTTTACAGAATGTTAACTCTCAGGTTATAAAAAATAAGGCCATTGAATGCGGGATGAAGACATTAAGGGTTGATGGCGCTGCTAAGGTTTTGGCAGGCGTCACAAGCATAGAAGAAGTCCTCAGGGTTACACAGGAAGATATAGTAGAGTAAAATGCCGGTATTTGAATACAAGGGACTAAATAGGGAAGGAAAAGATACAAAGGGATTTATAGATGCCGAAAGCCTGCAAAGCGCAAAAGCAAAACTGAGAAAGTCCGGTATATTCCTTGTTGCGATATCCGAGGAGACAACAAAAAAGGCAGAGGGAGAGCCCTCTGCCTTCATAAGCATACTAAGAAGGGTAAAAAAACAGGAGATAACAATCCTTACCAGACAACTGGCAACACTACTGGCAGCAGGTCTTCCGCTTATGGAATCCCTGTCAGCCACTATTGACCATGTTGATGATCCTTTATTAAAAAGGAGCATCACAAGGGTCAGAGAAGATGTTCGTGAGGGAAAGTCTCTCGCAGATGCGATGAGAGAACACCCTAAGATATTTTCCTCCCTGTATACAAACATGATCCAGGCTGGAGAGGCCAGCGGGGCCCTTGATGTAGTCCTTGCACGGCTTGCTGATTTTCAGGAAAGCCAGGTCAGATTGAAAAATAAACTATGGGCAGCTATGACCTATCCTATTTTGATGTTGTTCATAGGAATGGGGGTTCTGGCATTTCTCTTCAGCTTTGTCATACCGCAGGTCACAAAGGTATTTGAAGACACAGGTCAGGCGCTGCCTCTGCCAACCCTGACGCTGATTTCTATCAGTAACTTTTTCAGGTACTACTGGTGGGTGTTAGCCGGGGCTATAATTTCCATAGCCATCATAATATCAAAATATGTAAAGACACCTCAGGGAAAGGAAAATTATGATAGAATGATACTAAAAACCCCATTATTCGGTAAGACAATAAAGTTAATAGCAGTGTCACGGTTTGCCAGGACGCTGAGTACACTTTTAGCAAGCGGTGTACCGCTGATAACCTCAATGGAGATTGTAAAGGCTGTAGTCAATAATACAGTCCTGTCAAAGATACTGGAAGATGCCAAAGATCGTATACGGGAAGGGGAATCATTATCCGAACCCCTAAAGAGAAGCGGAGTATTTCCATCAATGGTCATACAGATGATAACCGTTGGGGAGAGGAGCGGAGAGCTTGAAGGAATGTTATCAAAGGTTGCTGAAACGTATGATGATGAGGTTGATACTACAGTGGCAGGACTAACATCACTGATTGAACCTTTAATGATCCTTTTTATGGGAGTAATCGTAATGTTCGTAGTGCTTTCAATACTTCTGCCAATATTTGAAATGAGCCAGGT
>JAHFER010000337.1 GCA_023248365.1 Nitrospirota bacterium | reverse complement strand
TTCAATCCAACATTATCAGCAATTTGTTTTATAGTAGGGTCATTTGATATTTTTATTAATCCTTCTTTAACGTTATTACTTACAGGGAAACGCAAATTCAGGTTTATACTTGAAGTCGTTATCTCTTGCTGTTTGATTTCTGAAAGTCCTGTGCTTGCTGGTTTCGATACTTCCGGCATATCCTGCCCAGTCAATACCTTATTAATATCCGGCTCTATCTGCTGAATATGCTGTTTAACTGCTTCCCGCTCCGCCCCCTTTTTTGCCTTCGCTATCTCAACCATCTCCTGATTGCGGATAGCGTCCTGCATAGTGGCCTGCCCCATTTTATCCACGCCCTCTTTGATATGATGCAGCACTTCGGGATCGCCCTGTGCAATCAGCTTGCCAGCTTCGTCTCTGGTGATGGAATTGATTTTCTCGTCAGGGGCAATAGACTTCTTCTCTAAATCAACCTTAATAGATTGAGGGATTACAGGAGAAACTGGAGCTTTAGGTATTGCAGGGGACACTTCTGCCCCCGTTGCAGTACTTGGAGTTAGCAAGGCTTGCCCCCCTTCGGCATTCCCCCTATTGGCGGTTTGCCCTTGCTTACCGGCTTCTTCTTGGCCACCTGACACCACCTCCTTCCTGACCGCACTGATTTGTTTAATAGGTTCTCCTGGATTTGGCTCAGGAGGCACAGGAGGTTCTGAAGAGATCCCCCCTTGTTCAAAACCTTTATATTGCGGGTTTTCTTTCCATATCCAATTAAATTTAGGTACACTAAATTCAGCAGTGCCACCAACACCCTTCATGGCATTTTTAGCTATTTCTGACCTGTTTTCTGGTGTTAAATTCTTGACTACATTTGTTGCTGTATCCGTAGTCTTACCATTACCGACAAAAGCATTAAATAAATCTTCCCCTGAAACATTCTCTGTATATATTTTTTCTCCTGCAAGTTTATTTTTGATCCCCTGTATAACAACATCTTTTTTATTTGATAGTGCCTCAATATCGCCCTCATGCAATCCAAGTATTGCTCCTGTGATTGCACTGGATGCTGTATCGCTTGCATTGCCTCCCTTTAAGGCCGTTTGACCACCGAATAAAGTAGCCGTACCTGCGATTCTCGGTATAGCTGATAATGGCGCCAATGCTCCCATTCCCATACCTGTTATTGCTCCTTCTGCCCCTCCCTTAATAGCAGGCATTACCCCTTTATCTGCCTCTGATAATCCGCCAACAAGACCCATACCAGCAGGGCCACCAAGCAAGGCTGTAGCTGGAAGATATAAGGCTAACTGCCCGGGCATAGCAAACAATCCTTGCACTGTCTTTCCAATTATGCCAGGGTCAGCTTTCAATTCTTCCTCAGTTGGAGCATTATAATCGGCAATCTTCTTTAGGGCATCATGTGCCACTGCCATAATGGTGGGTTCATCCTTGATACCTGTCAGCGATACAATACTTCTACCTATGTGGTCAAGTAAGCCAGGAACATTAGCAAGAGTTTTATAGAAGAAATAGTTACCTTTTCTGATTCCAGTAACGGCATTTGATAATGCTTCGCCTTCCATTTGTGCAGGTGGCTTTAGGTGTAGTGTATCTGCCGGAGTAAGCGGCCTTGATTTAGCTTCGGTTTCCGGCGTGAGTGCGCTTATGATAGGTGTTGAATTCTGCGATATGGCGGCAGTGGGGATTTTGGGTTCTCCGGCAGACTTCGGCTGTTCGGTATTAGATTTGGGCACGTCAAGGGGCCCCAGATATTCAATTCCATTATCTAAAGGCCCCAGATATTCAATATTCGACATTAAGGAATTTCCCTTTGTCCATCCCACTTAATTATTGTATCATTAACTTTATATCTACCTGCTTTTTGACCAGCCAAAGGATGTGCTATCTGTGTCTTTTTGCTCTCTGCCAAAGCCTGTTTAAACTGTTCTTCCGTCCATCCGGCTTCTGGTCTTAATGCTTCCTTTTTCAAGGCATTTATATCAGATTTAGAATTAGATTTAATATAATCTATTAACGGTGATAAATGTGCCGGACTAACATCACCCTGCCTGACTACGGGTGGCTGATGCAAGTCTCCATACGTCTTATCCAACCCCACTTTTTTTAATCTTGCCAATACCCCCGCATCTTTTGTTGCCGTGAAGTAATCTAAAGCGGCAGGATCACCGCCACCACCACTTGTTACTTCTCCGGTATTCATGTTAATGGCGAATCCTGACTTCGGAAATTTGAGTTGTGTCGCTTTATATGCGTTACGACTTTCTTGACTTAGAATACTGTTATATGTTTTCTCATTTTTATTGATAAGATCTGTAGGCGCTGTATTCGCCGCCTTTACTATTGCCTGGAATTTCAGATAGTCTTTTTCGTATGCCGGTGTTCCTCTCTGTGCCGGCGTATATCCTGTTACTGTTTCAAATTTAGTTATATCGTCAGGTTGAGCAACATAAGGCGTTACAGTACCCACAGTCTGCCTCATGGCCTCATTGTAAATATTAGGGTCAGTCTTCGCCGCTTCTTTGTAAGATTCTATACCTGAAAACGCATTCATTAAACCGGCTATATTTCCGGTTTGCCGTGG
>JAHFER010000336.1 GCA_023248365.1 Nitrospirota bacterium | reverse complement strand
ACAGACACGCTTATCATAGTTACAGCGATAGACAACCTTGTAAAAGGCGCATCAGGTCAGGCGGTGCAGAATATGAACATTATGATGGGCCTTGAAGAAAAGACAGCGCTTGAAGCCATTGCTCTCTTCCCCTGAAAACTCTTTAAATAGCCTCCACAGCAACTACCTCGGGAACACGCTGCTTTATAGCTACCTCTACCCCACGTTTCAGTGTCAGCATTGACATCGGGCATGAACCACATGCGCCGACAAGCTTAACCTTTACCACGCCTTCAGGGGTTATCTCTATAAGCTGTACATCGCCGCCATCGCGCTGCAATGCAGGCCTTATATAATCTAATGCGTCTTCTATTTTTTCCGTGTCCACCATTTTGCTCCACCTCCTGTATATTTATATTAAAGCATAAATTGCCAGCATAAAACTATCCATGATTCAAATCATAATGGTAGATTAATAGGGATATATAAGATTAATCATAACGCTGCATATTTCAAAACGTTCCGCCACCACCGGGGACTATTGAAAGTCACACTTTTTTTCAGAAATATACCGTGCGGCTATCTTCCTGAAAGTCGCATTTCCCAAGAAATATTGAAGGGGTTTTAAAGGCTTCATATGAAAATAGCGAAGTATATCTCTATTAAATGTCCTTATAAATAAATAAATAAAAATATATTTGACAAATTATATTTTAAAGGTATTATATAGTTAAGCAGATTAGAAACTTATTGATTATAGTGTTTGGAAGGGAGGAGGAATGTCATGTGTTTGCCAAAAGAAAACATTATTTTCTGCAGTTGATATAGTAATGAGTTCATTAATAAAACGACTTCTTCCATGAGTTATCTTACTTTTGAACTCATTAGTAATTTAAAAATAGAACAAGGGGGTTAAAATGAAAAAGAATTCGTTACTCGAAAATAATCACGGCTATATCACTGCAACTGATAATGGAAACGCCTTGATGCATGGTAACAAGGAGGGTTGTCAACCTAAAGATATTTGGGTGGATAAATACAGCTCGGGACTCATCGATAAAAAGTTTAAAAGCGAAAAGCAGATGATATATAGTACAGGAGAGCACTGGATAATTCTCTGGGCGCCTGCACTTGCGATTTTAGCGTTTTATATTAGTGCAATTAATGGTGTTTTTACTTACAAGCCTCGTAGGGAGATTCTTGTCTATTTAATGACTTCTTTCTTTTATACAATAATGATTATTACTCTTCTCTATAATCATTGGAGAGCCGCAGAGTTTGCAATAACGAACAAAAGGATTCTTATGAAAACGGGCCAATTTAAAATCAAGTCGTTTAATACGTCATTGGCAAAGATTAAATGCATAAAAGTGACACAAGATCCGATAGGCAAGATTTTTAACTTTGGATCAATATTTATTAAAGACGAAAGGGGAATCAATAGAACTTTTACGTTTGTTAGCCATCCCTTAGAGTTCATTGAAAAAGTGCAGGAACAGAGAGACCTGATACAAAGCAATGAAAAAGAGCTTAGTATATTTAATTAGTCTTTACACCATGCTCACAAGAGCATCCTTCAAAAAAAGGTGGAAAAGTGAGGCGAACCATTAACCTGCTGGTTACAAATTTTCCTCTTTACTCCAGTAAACTTATTGATATTACAAAAAGAAGCGTCTCGCCACGCATTTATATCAGTTCGGAAAATCCAATAATCATTGATTAAGAATACTCGCGGCCTCTTTTGCAAAATAGGTGAGGATAATATCAGCTCCGGCGCGTTTTATTGAGGTAAGGACCTCCATCATCACACTCTGACCATTAATCCATCCCTTCTGCGCAGCAGCCTTTATCATCGAATATTCTCCGCTTACATTGTAAGCTGCGACAGGGACATCAAAATTGTCCCTTATATCAGATATGATGTCGAGATACGCCAGGGCTGGTTTCACCATCACGATATCAGCTCCTTCCTCTATATCAAGGGCGACCTCTTTCAATGCCTCCCTCCTGTTTCCCGGGTCCATCTGGTAGGATCGTCTGTCGCCAAACTTTGGAGCTGATGCTGCAGCGTCCCTGAAAGGACCGTAAAAAGAGGATGCATACTTGGCAGAATAAGACATTATAGGTATATCTGAAAATCCTTCTTCATCAAGGGCATCCCTTATTGCGCCAACTCTGCCATCCATCATGTCAGACGGCGCAACCATATCTGCCCCGGCCTGTACATGGGTCAATGCCATCTTGGCAAGAACCTCAAGGGTCGGGTCATTAAGAATCTTGTCCCCTTCAACAAGGCCGCAATGGCCGTGGTTCGTAAACTCGTCTATGCATACATCAGTAATTACCATAAGATCCCAGACTTCCTTCTTCAACGCTTTTACAGCCCTCTGGACAATGCCATCAGGGTTATATGCCTCTGAGCCTACATCGTCCTTTTTCTTCTCATCAGGGACACCAAAAAGGATAACTGCAGGTATGCCCAAAGACTTAACTTCTATCATTTCACTGACAAGGTTGTCTATGGAAAGCCTGTAAATGCCAGGCATGGATGGTATCTCGGTTCTTATTCCTTCTCCCTCAGCCACAAAAAGAGGATAAACCAAGTC
>JAHFER010000335.1 GCA_023248365.1 Nitrospirota bacterium | reverse complement strand
AACTATTAACTTCTCTTCTTCCTGTGCAATCTCTGTGCAGTATACAGGCCATGGAGTTTTTGCAACAGATGTATTATGCCCTAACATCTCCCACATCTCTTCAGATATATGCGGGGCAAAAGGATACAGCAAAAGAACAGTATTATCCAATGCCTCTTTCATTACATATACAAAGGTTCTGTCGCCTGAACGGTTATCAATCGGTACAAGAGGTACAAGATAAATATTATTAACAAGTTCCATAATAAAGCTTATAGCAGTGTTAAAATGAAATACCTCTATGTCCTCTGTAACCTTCATTATTGCCTGATGAACATGTTTTCTGAGAGTCTTTAAGTCCTGAGGTATATCATGTTCAATCTCAAGCAATCTGACCTTATATGACTCAATATCACCGGCTTCAGGATTCTGTTCCGGGTTTAAATATGGGGTTAACTCATCAACCTTTCTGTATACCCGCGATAAAAATCTGAATGCCCCCTCTACGCCGCGATCGTTCCACTCCAGGTCTTTTTCAGGTGGCGCAGCAAAGAGTGCGAACAGCCTTGCTGTGTCAGCTCCATATGTATTTATCAGATGATCCGGGTCAACTACGTTACCTTTTGATTTGGACATCTTTGCGCCGTCTTTTATTACCATCCCCTGGGTCAACAGATTTTGAAACGGTTCATCTATATCTATAAGTCCGAGATCACGGATTACTTTGGTAAAGAACCTTGAATAAAGGAGATGAAGCACTGCATGTTCAATGCCTCCTATGTACTGATCTACCCCCATCCAGTATGAGGCAGACTTTTTTTCAAAAGGTGTATTGTCTGAAGATGGAGAGCAGTAACGAAGAAAATACCAGGACGAGTCTACAAAGGTATCCATTGTATCTGTCTCCCTTCTCGCCTTGCCACCGCAGGATGGGCAATCAGCTTCCACAAACGCCTTAACATTAGCTAATGGTGAACCTCCTTTGCCTGTAAATGCGACATCCCGTGGGAGTATTACAGGGAGGTCTTTCTCCTGCACAGGAACAGTCCTGCATTTCTCACAATATATAACAGGTATAGGTGTACCCCAGTACCTCTGCCTTGAGACCCCCCAGTCACGGATCTTGTAATTTATTGTTCTATTTCCCAGGCACTGTAGTTCAATATACTCTGCAATACGGTCTTTTGCCTCATTGGAATTTATCCCATTAAACTGTCCTGAATTTACAAGCAGACCTTCTTCTGTGTATGCTTGGTTCATTTCATCCGAAAATGACCTCTCACCACCCCTTGCCCCCCCTTTATAAGGGGGGGATGGGGGGGTGAGCGCACCTTCCCTGTCCTGAATTACTACCTTTATGGAAAGATTATATTTTTCAGCAAATTCATAATCCCTCTGGTCATGGGCCGGAACCGCCATGACAGCCCCTGTTCCGTAATCCATAAGGACAAAATTGGCTACCCATACCGGAATCTTTTCATTGGTAAGGGGATTTATTGCGTAGATCCCTGTAAATACCCCCTCTTTTTCAATATCAGCAGATGTCCTTATGGCCTTATCCTGAAGCCTGATACGTTCTACAAACTCCCTGACCTCGTGTTCTTTTTCAGTCCCTTTTATCAGTAACCCGACAAGCGGATGCTCAGGTGCAAGGCTCATAAATGTGACCCCGAAAATAGTATCCGGTCGTGTAGTAAATATCCTGATGACCTTATCACTATCAATAACAGGAAAATCCACTTCCACCCCTGTACTCTTGCCTATCCAGTTCCTCTGCATAATAAGGACCCTTTCAGGCCACCCTGTGAGCTTGTCACATCCTGACAAAAGCTCCTCCGCATACGCTGTTATCTTAAAAAACCACTGTTCAAGCTCTTTTTGCTCGACTAAAGAACTGCACCTCCAGCACACCCCTTCTATCACCTGTTCATTTGCCAGAACTGTGTCACAAGAATTACACCAGTTAACAAACGACTTTTTTTTGTACGCAAGTCCCCTTTCATACATTTTTAAAAAGAACCACTGATTCCACCTGTAATAGGCTGGATCGCATGTAGTAACCTCACGGTCCCAGTCATAGGATAACCCCATCTTTTTGAGCTGGACTTTCATATAGGCGATATTATCAAGTGTCCAGCTTACAGGGTGAATCCCCCGTCCTATTGCAGCATTTTCAGCAGGAAGACCAAATGAATCCCATCCCATTGGATGGAGGACATTAAAACCTTTCATGTTCTTATAGCGGGATATTACATCACCTATCGCATAATTGCGTACATGGCCCATATGTATCCTGCCGGAAGGGTATGGGAACATCTCAAGGCAGTAGAACTTTGTCTTTGAATTATCCTCAGAAACCTTAAATGTTTTATTCTCTTCCCAGTATCTCTGCCATTTGCTCTCGATCTTATTTGGGTCATATTTGGTAGTCAAATTTAAATCCTTTCCTAAAATATATAAATGATACATATTACTATATTTCATGTCAAATGTGTACTTGACATTCATTATCAATGTCTGCTATAGTTGAAAATCCAATTTAATTTTGGAACCTAAAATATTATTTTTGCTATAATTTTTATAAATATATACGTGAGGGGGGGGATTGTATGTT